>NZ_JBFANM010000010.1:0-223132 GCF_040674815.1 Nonomuraea sp. NPDC049709 | reverse complement strand
GCGCGGCGCCCGCCACCGCCCGGGCCCGCCCGGGGGGGCCCGGGACCCCCCCTTGGGGGATGGGGGGCCCCCGGGGGGCGCCCGGGGGGGGGCCCCGTGGGGGGGCGACCTCCGCGGCCCCCCACGACCTCGGGCTCACCCGCCGGCGAGGACCTTCCGCAGCACCTCCGCGAACTCCTCGGGCTGCCCCATGAACCCGCCGTGATCTCCGGGGAACTCCGCCGGCACCGTGCCGAGCAGCTCGGCCAGCGCCACGGAGGTCCGGTAGGTGACCAGCTGTCCCGACTCCACCCCGACTCCGATGACGACCCGGGCAGGACCGGCCTTCAACGCGGCGATGTCGGGCACGAAGCGGGTCGTGCCACGCAGCTCGTGGGCGAAGAACCGGGCGCCGTCGATCAGGTCCTGCTCCGACGGCTCCCCGGGCGGCCCGGCGGGAGCATCCTCGTCACCCTCGTCGAATCCCGCGTTCCCCATGAACTTCGCGAAGGCCGCCTCCAGCCCCGCACGGTGGAATGTCTCGATCATGTCGTCCACCGCGGCCCGCTGCTCGGCGGCGTCGGGCAGCAGCTCCACCGAGGGCGGCTCGTGTGCGACGAGCGTACGCACCCGGCCGGGGTGCCGCGCGACCAGGGCCAGCCCCGTCACCGCCCCGCCGCTGCTGCCGAACAGGTCGGCGGACTCGGCACCCATCGCGTCGAGGATGGCGGCGACGTCGTCAGCGCGCAGCTCGGGGGTGGAGTCCTGCGTGGGGTCGTCCAGGACGCTGCCCGAGATGCCCCGGGGGTCGTGCGTGACGACCGTGTGGTCGGCCGCCAGCGCCTCGGCCAGCGGCACGAAGTGGGCCGCGGCCATCGGCGCGCCGACCAGCAGCAGCAGCGGACCCGAGCCGCGTACCTCGTAGCGCAGCCGCACGCCGGGCCGCTCCAGGAAGTGGGTGGCGGTTGTCATGGCGGGTTCATCCTTCCTCCGATGTCACGTGTCGGACATGGGACCCCCGCCGCCCGGAGAACTCATCGGTCATGGACCCTCCAGGGTGGTGATCGCCCACGACTGGCCCTGTGCCAGGCCGGCCAGCTCGCGGCCGCACTCCTGGAGCATCTGCGGTCCCGACAGGATGTGCTGGGTGCCGGCGTGCACGTCCCTGAACAGCCGCTGGATCAGCCCGTCGCGCAGCGCCGAGGTGCCGCCCGACGCGTACACGAACCCGGCCACCTCGGCGAGCATCGCAGTGAGGTGGTTGAGCGTGAGCCGCATCATGGTCTCCTGGCGTACGTCGAGCGTCCCGCCCGAGTCCAGGGTGCGTTCGGTGTCCTCCCATGTCTCGCGCACCAGGGCCTTCGCCGCGCGGAACTTCGCCTCGGCCCGGGCGAAGTCGGCGTGGAAGGCGTTGGTGTCGGCGATCTGGCCCGGCCGCCCGGTCCGCGCCGCCGCGTAGCGGGCCAGCTCGTCGAGCAGCCGCCGGCCGACGCCGAGCGCCCAGCCGGTGTGGCAGATCAGCGCCTGGTCGAGCAGACCGAGCCGGTAGATCGCGCCGCCGCGCAGCGGCTCGTCCAGGTCGAAGACGTGCGTGTACGGCTCCGGTACGAAGGCGCCGTCGATCGAGTAGTCGATGCTGCCCGTCGCCCGCAGGCCCAGGACGTCCCAGTTGCCGAGCATCTTGACGTCCTCGACAGGGGTGATGAAGATTCGTACCTCGTCGGTGCCCTCGATGGCGCCCAGGCTGTGGGCGTACTGGGAGTGGTACATGCCCGAGGCGAAGCCCCACTGCCCGGTCAGGCGGAAACCGCCGTTCTCGCGTACGGCGATGCCCGCCCGCGTGCCCTGGCCCGCGATCAGCGGCATCCGGGGGCCCTTGAACATCTGCTCGACGGCCTCGTCGCCCAGGTACGCGCCGGCGGTGCCGTTCTCCAGGTTGGTGGCCATGACCACCCAGCCCGTCGAGGGGTCGGCGTACGAGAGCTGTTCGAAGACGGCGAGCAGTTCCCGGGGGGACGATTCGGCACCGCCGAGCGCCTCGGGCACCCAGAGGCCGAAAAGTCCCGCCTCGTGCAGGGCGTCCACGACGGGGGTGGTGAGCCTGCCCTGCTCCTCGGCCTCGGCCGCCTCCCCCTCGATCAGCGGGCGCAGCTCGCGGGCGCGGTCCAGCAGGGTGGTCCCGGCGGAGTGAAGTCGCGGCGTATCGCTCATTTCCAGGTGCTCCTGTTCGTGATCGTCGGCGCTCTTACTCCGTCAGATCACGTATGCGGCACGTTGTCCATAGCCCCGAGTGCCAACCTCCCGGAGGTCAGCCCAGCGGGAGGCGGCGGACTCCGGTCATGGTCGGCGTGGGGATGAACTCCACCTTGTCCTCCGGATCGGTGCGCAGCGGGTCGAACCGGTCGAGCAGGATGTTCAGCGCGACCCGTCCCTCCAGCCGAGCCAGGGGCGCGCCCAGGCAGAAGTGGATGCCGCGGCCGAAGCCGAGATGCGGGTTGGGGTCGCGAGTGGGGTCGAAGACGTCGGGGTCGGGGAACTGGCGGGGATCCCTGTTGGCCGCCCCGAGCCAGGCCATGACCACCCGGTCGGCGGGGATCGTCACGCCGCCGAGCTCGACGTCGCGGGTGGTGGCCCGGCCGAGGGCGGCGAACGGGGTGAGGAACCGCAGCGATTCCTCGATCGCGGCCGGGATCCGGGCGCGGTCGGCCCGCAGCTCGTCCTGCCGCACGGGGAAGGCGTCCAGGCACAGCACCGTGTTGCCGAGCAACATCGTGGTGGTCACGTGCCCGGCGAGCAGGAGCACGATCGCGAAGTTGACCACCTGCTCGGCGGGCAGGCGCTCACCGTCCACCTCGGCCTCGACCAGCCTGGTGAGCAGGTCCGCGCGCGGCCGCTGCCGGCGCTCGGCGGCGTGGCCGGCGAGGTAGGCGCTCATCTCGTTCCACGGCTTCAGCGTGGCCTGGAGGTCGACGTCCTGCCGCTCGGCGGTCTCGTTGAACGAGATCTTGGTGTCGCGCTGGAACAGCGCGTCGGCCCACCGCTTGAACAGGGCACGATCACTGGCGGGGATCCCCAGCAGCTCGGCGATGACGATGACGGGGAGCGGGTAGGCCAGGTCGGCCACCAGCTCGAACCGGCCGCGGTCGCGCGCCGCGTCGAGCAGCTCGTGGGTGACGGCGGCGATCCGCGGCTCCAGGTCCGCGACGACCCTGCGGGTGAAGGCGCTGGTGACCAGCTTGCGCAGCTTGCCGTGCTCCGGCGGGTCGATCTGGGTGATGAAGCCCTCCAGCGAGAAGTCCTCCATCTTCGCCAGCATGCTCTTCGGGACGACGCGCATGGTGTTGGAGGAGAACGTCGCCGGGTCGCCGAGCAGCTCCTGCAGTTCCGGGAAGCCGTAGACGTTCCATATGCCGGTTTGCGCGTCGAACTCGACCGGCGCGCCCGATCGCGGGCCGCGCAGCCAGAAGTGCTGCTCGGGGATGTCGTACCGCTCGACGATGTCGATCATTGAAGCTCCTTCGTGGCGGGACCCTAGGTCGAGATAAGCGTACTTAGACGTCTAGATGCGCGCAATACGTCTGGATGCTCCCAGCGCGTCGTTACACTTGCGGGATGCGAGGTGGGCGGCTCTTCCCCGTCGGGGAGGACTGGTACGAGTGGCGACAGGAGCCACCGCTCTCCGGCACCGTGCTCGTCCAGGTCGCCGTGGCCGCCGGTGGCCGCCTGGTGCTCACCGGGCTGCGCATCGACGGCGCGCCGACGGCCGGGCTGCTGCGGTCGATCCCCGTGGGGCGCATCGAGGTCGCCGCCAACGCGCAGCTCACCGCCGTCGACGACGTGATCACACCGGTGACCGTGAGCCGCCTCCGCCAGACCGAGCTGCCCTCGCTCGACGGTGCGGGCTGGGAGATGACCGCTCCCGACCGCGCCGTTCCCCGGCCGGCGCCGGTTCGCAAGCGCGGCCGTCCGGACGACTTCTACCGGGAGATCGCCGACACCTATCACGAGCTCGCCCAGGTGTCCGCACGTCCCGCGGCCGAGCTGGCCGAGCTCCGCGACGTCCCGATCACCACCGCGCATCGGTGGGTCAAGGAGGCCCGGCGGCGGGGATTCCTGCCGCCCGGGCGGCCCGGCACGTCCGGATGAGGCGGGTGTAGCGTCGAAACGTGCCGAATCACGCACCCCTCCGGGCCAGGATCAACCGGCTCATATCCGGGTACCTCGATGGGCAACCCCTCACCACTGACATCGCCGCCGAGCCCGTCGCCATCCGATCCGGTACGGCGGTGGTCTATGTCCGCCTCGTGGAGGCCACGCCACCCGTCGTACGCGTGTTCTCGCCCCTCCTGCGCGGGATCGAGCAGTCGCACGGGCTGCTGGCGGAGCTCAACGAGCTGAACGGGCGGCTCAGCTTCCTGCGCGTCTTCTGGCGCGACGGCACCGTGTTCGCCGCCACGGAGCTGCTCGCCCAGACGCTGACCAGTGCCGAGCTGGCCAACTCCTGCGACTGGCTGGCGGAGGCCGCCGACTACTACGACGTACGCCTGCGCTCCCGCTTCGGCGGCGACACGGCCTTCGCCGAGCGCCGTCCCTCATAGAGGTGATATTTCCCGAGATGGCAACGTCTGGGCCAGGAGAAGGCAGGCACGGCGCGTCGAGGCTGACGGCATTTGCCGCGATATGCCATCGTGGCCCTGCTTTCACCTGCGCCCCTGGGATTACCGCGTGGCCGTCACGGCCATGATCGGCGCGCCATCCATCACCCTGTGCGGGAGTCGCGGTCCGGCCCCGATTCTGGATCACCTCTGATACTGGCGCGCGCATCACCGACATGCCTGGGGGCGCCCACGCTCCCGATCATGAGGAAGGCTGGCCAGCGCAAGCATGACCGGCAGGCACCAGACCCCGACCACCACCAGCAGCAGCACGACCACCACCACCGAAGAACGCAGAAGGGCACACCGTGCGCGGCTCAATGTCGCGAAGATCGTCGGCGGCGCCCTGGCCGCACTCACCGCCGCGATAGCCGCCTCGTACCTGGGGGTGGCGGGCACGGTGATCGGCGCGGCGGTGATGAGCGTGGCCACCACGGTGGGCACCGACATCTACACCCACTACCTCCGGCGTACCGGCGACAAGGTCAAGCAGCACACCACGACCGGCTGGCGCAGGCGCCCGACCGAGTCCGCGCCGGCCTGGCGCGGGCGTGCGGCCGATCCTGCGCCGGCCTGGCGCGGGCGCCCAGCCGATCCTGCACCGGCCTGGCGCGGGCGCCCAGCGGATCCTGCGCCGGCCTGGCGCGGGCGCCCGGGCGACTCCACGCCTGCCGATTCCACGCCTGCCGACTCCACGCCTGCCGATTCCACGCCTGCCGATTCCACGCTGGCGGACGCGTCACTGCCGGCGGACCCGCTGCCGGCGGGTGCCGCGTCGCTGACGGCGGACGCGGCACCCGCCACGCAGCCCCCCGCCCCATCGCGCGCCCGTATGGGCTGGCTCCGGGTGGGGGCGGCCGTGGCGCTGGTGCTCACGAGCAGCTTCGGCAGCATCCAGATCTACCAGGTCCTCGCCGGCCGGACGGTGGCCGACCAGGCGAACGGCACGACCGGCCGCCAGGCCGAGCCGGCCAGGCAGCACGCCCCCAAAGCCCGGCGCACCGAGCCCGCCACACACCGGCAGCTCTACCCGGCGACCCCGACCCCGTCCGCCACCAGATCACCGTCCGCCTCCACCACACCATCGGCGACCAGCACCCACACCACCCCGACACCCGGCACGACCGCCACGCCTTCGGCCACCCCCGCGTCCCCGGACGCCCCGACGACGACCGCCACACCGCAGCCCTCGGCCTCCACACCGCCCATCCAGCCGCCCTCCGAACAGCCACCTGAGAGCATCCCGCCCTCCCCGACGCTGGGAAGCCGCCCACCGGCGGATGGGGAGACGGAGACCATTTCCCGGCAGCGAACGCCGCAGCCACACTGATCGGACCGCATGGACCCATACGGTGTCGGCAACCAGCCGTCAGCCCGTCAGCCCGTCAGCTCGTCAGCTCGTCAGTGAATGAATGACATCTGGCATCACGCCATTGAACGGAGTGAGATCACGGTGGTTACCTCCCTTTCCAGGAAACCTTGGCAAATCCCGGTGAACGACGAGACGGTCGACGACCTGCGTACCAGGCTCGGACGGGTCCGCTGGCCGGACGAGATCAACGACGCGGCCTGGGGCTGGGGTGTGGACCAGGCCTACCTCCGTCACGTCGTCGAGGAGTGGGCGCGTTTCGACTGGCACCGCAAGGCGGCGGAACTCAACGAGATTCCCCAGTTCATGGCGGACGTCGAGGATCACCGGCTCCATTTCGTCCACATCGCTGGCGCCCCGGAGACCCCCGGCCGCGCACGGCTGCCACTGCTCCTGCTCCACGGATGGCCAGGCTCGTTCGTCGAGATGCTCTCGGTCGTACCGTCCCTCACGGCGGCCGCGGCGTCGCGCGGGCTCGTGCTCGACGTGGTGATCCCCTCGCTGCCCGGGTTCGGCTACTCCTCCCGCCCCACCGCCCCGGGCACGTCCCCCGAGGTGACCGCCCGGTTGTTCCACACGCTGATGGAGGGGCTCGGCCACTCCCGGTACGCCGTCCAGGGCGGGGACATCGGCGCCGGCGTAGCCATGCGCATGAGCCTTCGTGAACCCGGTGCCGTCATCGGCGTCCACCTCAACTTCCCGTCGTTCAGGTTCGAGGGCGGCGCGGAGGAGGCGCCGGACGGTCCCGGGCCCCGTTACGACGCCCGCCGGGAGGACTGGGCGCGCGAGGAGGGCGGCTACTCGCACGTGCACGCGACCCGCCCGCAGACCCTCGGCTACGCGCTCGCCGACTCTCCGGTGGGCATGGCCGCGTGGATCGTCGAGAAGTTCCATGCTTGGACCGACCGGAGCGCGACGGGCGGAGCGGTCCCCGTGGGGCTCGACGAGATCCTGACGAATCTCAGCGTGTACTGGTTCAGCCAGACCATCACCTCGTCGATGCGGATGTACAAGGAGAGCGCGGCGGACCCGCTGGTGCTCTCCCCACGACGCCGCATCGAGGTCCCGGTCGGCGTCGCCGCGTTCCCGTACGAGTTGCCGATCCAGCCGCGAGAGCGGGTCGAGCAGGCCGCGAACCTCGTCCGCTGGACCGACATGCCCGGCGGCGGCCACTTCGCCGCCTTGGAGGCGCCCGACCTGCTGGCTGCGGACGTCATCGAGTTCTTCGCCGGCCTGCCAGCCGCCCGCTGAGCCAGTGACACGCCACGACCCCCAGGGATCCCCGGGGGTCGTGGCGTCAGCAGGATCTAGGAGACGGGAACCTCACGGACCAGCCGGGAGCTCCACGGGCACCAGTGCCCCCCGGGCAGGAACGCCCCGCCGGCCTCGTCCAGATGGTCCTCAAGGTATTGCATGCTGGAGTCACAGACCTCGATCGCCATCTCGAAGAAGTCGATCGTCTCGGGCTGCAGGTGGTAGCTCCACCGGGGGTTGTACGCGACGGTCCTCTTGATGATCCGGCCGTGGACGTGGATGCGCTGCGTTTCCTCGCCGCTGAGGATCCGGCGCGCGTGCGCGATCTTGGCCTGGTCGGTGAGCTGGAAGACGAACCGCGGGTAGCCGTTGGTGTCGGTGAACTCGAAGTAGGCCGGCCCGGCCGCATGGGCGGGGGCGGCGGCGGAGAGGCTGAGCATGGCGACCGATACGAGCGCAGCGATGATCTTGGCGGGGATGCGTGGCATGGGGGAACCTCCGATGCTGTTGGTCTCGCTCTGCGACGCATCCATTACACAACGTAGTTGATTCAATTCATAGAGTTATTTTCGCAGGTTGGCCGCGCCCTCCCCCGCGCCTGGCGTCAAGGGGACCGGCGCCAGCAGCTCGCCGCAGCCCATGCGCTGTGTCGCGAGCGACTTGCCGACCGCCTCAACGCCGGATGGTGGACGTCATTACGTCCGTACGGGTGAGTGCCCGGGCGGTGAGGTTGCCGAGGCCGGTGGCGGCTCCGGTGACGAGGACGGGTCAGGAGGTGGGCCGGACGAGGTCGACGCGGAGGATCCGATCGTCGCCCGGCCGGGCGGCGGTGCCGCCCCACGTCGCTCCGTCGGTGTTGGAGGTCGTGATCCACAAAGAGCCGTCGGGTGCCGGCTCCACCGTACGGATCCGTCCGTAGCGCTGGGTGAAGTAGGCGACGGGGTCGCCGTCCGCCCGCGGGCCGTCGACGGGCAGGCGCCAGAGCCGCTGTCCGCCGAGCGCGCCCATCCAGACGGCCCCGCCCGCGATGGCGATGCCGGACGGCGAGGCGTCGTCGGGATGGATGGTGAAGAGCGGGCGTTCGCCGTGCGAGCCGTTTCGGCCCTCGGACTCGGGCCATCCGTAGTCGCGTCCCGGGCGCAGGACGTTCAGCTCGTCCCAGGTGCGGTGACCGAGCTCGGACGCGTAGGCGGTGCCGTCGGGGCCGAACGCGATGCCCTGCACGTTGCGATGGCCGCTGGAGTAGACGGCGGTCCCCGAGGGGTTGTCCGGCGGTACGGATCCGTCGGGGCGGATCCGCAGGATCTTGCCGTTCAGTGACTCGTCGTCGGCCGCGTTCTCGGGCGAGAAGGCGTCGCCGGTGCCGATCCAGAGGTTGCCGTCCGGCCCGAAGCGCAGGCGCCCGCCGTGATGGCGGTCGGCGGTCGCGATGCCGTCCAGGAGCACCCGGTCCTGACGCAGGGAGCGCAGGTCGGGGGTGAGCCGCAGCGCCACGACGCGGTTGGTGGGCGAGGCCGACACATATGCGTAGACGGTGCGGTCGCTGCCGAAAGACGGTGAGGCGGCCAGCCCGAGGAGACCGCCCTCGGCGCTCACCTCGACGCCGGGAACCGTGCCGATCGGCGCGGGATCGCGGCCCTGCCTGACGTGCAGGATCCGTGCCGACGACCGCTCGGACACCAGGGCGGAGCCGTCCGGGAGGAACGTCAGGCCCCAGGGCATGGTCAGGCCACGGGCGATCTCGGTGACCTCGCCGGGGACCAGGCCGCGCGTATCCCGCGCTGCGCTGTTCTGCGACGCGTGGGACTCCGGTTCCGTGCACCCGGACAGCAGGACCAGGGCGCAGAGGAGAGCGGCGGCGGCGCCGAGGCGGCCGCCGGTGGGTGGGATGAGAAGCATGGCGGATCTGTCCTTCATGTCGGTCAGGCGCGCCGGGCGAGGGCCTCCACCGCACCCTTGGTCGCGGCATGCGCGCCGTAGGCCGGGAGGTGCAGGCGGGTGACGCTGGTGGAGACGGCGACGATGGCGCCACCGGGGCGGATCCGCCGCGCGGCCTGCCTCGCCATGACGAACGTGCCCCGTACGTTGACGCGCAACTGCCGGTCCAGCTCGGCCAGGTCCAGCTCGCGGGTCGGCTGCAGCGCCATCACACCCGCCGCGTTGACCACGACGTCGACAGGGCCGAGGCGCTGCTCCACGGTGTCGAAGGCGGCGGCGACCGCGACCTCGTCGGCCACGTCGGCCTGCAGCGCGATCCCGCGGGCGCCGGCCGCCTCGATCTCGCCGACGGCGGCGTCCGCCTCCTTGGCATTGGACGCGTAGACGACGGCGACGTCCTGGCCTGCCGCGGCGAGCATGGAGGCGACGGCGCGGCCGATCCCTCGCGACCCACCGGTGACGATGGCGACCCGTAATCCGGTACTCATGAACACCCTCCTCGCTACAATCGCTAACGTCTATAAGTTAGCAGTGATATGTCAGCGATAACAAGATGCTGTTAGCATGAATGTTATCTGCGATGAGTAATCGCTGTTATCGTCGATACGTGGCTACGAGCATGAACAAGCGGGAGGCGATCCTCGACGTTGCGGCGGACCTGCTGGCGCGTGGGGGAAGGGACGCCGTCTCGACCAGGGCCGTCTGCAAGGCCGCCGGCGTGCAGGCGCCGATCCTGTACCGGCTGTTCGGTGACAAGCAGGGTCTTCTGGACGCCGTGGCCAGCCGGGGGCTCGTGTCGTACCTCGTCGAGAAGCGCGGCATCACACCCAGCGGCGACCCTGTGGAGGACCTGCGGCGTGGTTGGGATCTGCATATCGGGTTCGGCCTCGCCGAGCCCGCTCTGTACTCGCTGATCTACGGGAGCCCGCGACCAGGGGCCGAGCCCGACGGGGCGAAGCAGGCCGCGGAGATCCTCGCCGGGCTGGTGCACCGTGTCGCCCTGGCCGGTCGGCTCCGCGTCCCGGAGCAGCGGGCGGCGCGCGTGATCCACGCGGCTGGTCGCGGCACCACGCTGGCCCTGATCGCGGCGCCAGAGGCCGAACGCGACATGGACGCCGCCCGGATCGTCCGCGAGGCGGTCATCCACGCGATCACCGAACCCGCCCCGACCTGTACCGGGGACGACGTCGTGGCCGGCGCCATCACCCTGAGGGCCAGCCTCCCGGACCTGAAGGTCCTCAGCCCTTCCGAGAGCTCACTGATGGGCGACTGGCTCGATCGGATCATCGACGGCTAGCAGGCGGCCACAAGTGACTCTCTCCTGAAGGCAAGGGCAAGAGCACCTTGAGGATATGTGCCCTATGTTGACCACGTGGAATAACAATTAGTAGTCAATCAAACACGAAAAGTGAACATGGGAGGAACTGCAGCATGTCATCCGACCCCCGGCACAGCGACGAACTCATCACCAGCATCTCCGTCTACCTGGCAACCGGCGGCGACGATCCCGACGACGGCACGCAGGGCGGCGTCTCCAACGACCGCGCGTCCATCAGCCTCGGCATCGCGGGGCGCGAGTTCGGCCTGGCCCGATCAGACGTCACCGACCAGCAGAAAGACTCCGCGGACACCTATGTCCTCGGCGAGGGCGGCAACGTCGTCAAGCCCGGCTGGAACGACCCGCGCCGGCCCCGGCGTACCCTCGGCGACCTGATCGACCACCCCGTCTACGTGCGCTTCACCCCGCCGCCCGACGTCCCCGACGACGACTGGCATCTGAGCCGCGCCGACGTCACCGTCACCGGCGCCGGCGGCAGCAGCGTCACCTACTCCGCACAACTCGGCGAGCCGGGAGTCTGGCTCGGCAGCACCTCCGGGCAGGTCGTCCGCCTCGACCGCCGGCACAGCACGGCGGAAGGCACGAAGATGCGAGCGTCCGACCGGAACCTGAAGATGGCGATCACGCCGGTGACATGGCGTTGAGCCCGCCATCACGGCCCACTCCCGCGCCGGCCGATGGCGACCGTCCCCTCGACGGCGACGAGGTCCTGGCCAAGGTCGTCGCGCTGCCCATCAGTACCTGGCGCTACAGCTGGGATGACGAGCACGTACGTCATCTGGGCCCGATGGCCCAGGACTGGTGGGCCGCGTTCGGGCTCGGCGGCACCGACACGGCCATCAGCTGCATCGACGCCAACGGCGTCGCTCTGGTCGCGATCCAGGCATTGCATCGCGAGCTTCAGGCCCTCAAAGCCGCACATGACGGGGCGGGCCAACCGCCTCGCGACTCGCGGGAGGAGATACCGGCCACCGAATAGAGCGAACAGTACGCAGCGAGTTACAGATACCGGCGCTCCCGGAACTCCTTCCCATGACCGTGGACCGCGCTGTCGGCAGCTCCTGCGGCAGGTCGAGCCGGCTGCGTTCACGGTCGCAGGAGCATGGCAGCCGCGTCGGACACGAGCCCTGATCGACCCGCACTGCCCCGGAAAGCAAAAGTGGAGGCCCGGATCGAACCGGAGCCCCCACGTGTGCGTGCGGTGTGTGTCCGAGGGGGGACTCGAACCAATCGCACACGGCTTCACGCTGACCACGCGGTTCCTGCTGGGACAGGGGTGAGCGGTCGTGCGCAACCTCTCGGCGGACCGATGGGTCCGTGTGACGACGCTGGCCGGCGTTTTGCTGGTTGCTCTGGTGGCGGCCGTCGTGTCCTTTCGGCACATGCACGAGCTCTCCCTTCGGCATGGAGAAGACAGCCTGGCTGCAGCCCTCATCCCGCTATCGGTGGACGGCACGATAGTCGCGGCTTCGATGTCCTTGCTGGTGGCTAGCCGTCGGGGTGAGAAGGGCGGCTTCCTGCCGTGGACCATGCTGGTCATCGGCAGTCTGGCCAGCCTCAGTGCCAACGTGGCGGTGGCCGAGCCCACGCTGGTCGGCCGGGTAATTGCGGCTTGGCCGAGCTTTGCGCTGATCGGAGCGTACGAGATGCTGATGAGCCAGGTCCGCGGCTCCGCTGGACATCGAGCGCAAGGCAGGCACTTGGTAGAGGAAGCGGGGGAGGGCGGTCTCGCCGACCACAGCGCCGTTGGCGATGCAGAGTCTGACGGCGAGGAAGCTGAGGGCCTGCCTGGGGAGGAGGATGTGCCTGCTGATCGGAATGGAGGATGTCGATCGTTGCAGCGTGCAGCGTGGCAGTGGGCGTTGGAAAATCGTCAACCGGATGGCGGTCTGCCGAGCGGCATCGCTATTGCGCGGGCGTTTTCCCGGAGTCCTCGCTGGGGCCGTCTGGTCAAGAATGCGGGGCTCGCTGGCGAACTGGCTGACGAGCCAGGGACGACGGCTGAGCCGAAAGAGCCGCTAGACGTAGTCGGGGGAAAGACCTTGGAGGGCAGCTGGCACGTTGCTTGAAGATCTTCCATTCCGTTGTGCAGCGCAGATCGCGTCCTCTGTGCGAATCAGACCGCATCTGCGCTGCCTCTGCCAGCAACGAGTCATGATCGGGACAATGGTCAGGGCCTTTTCTTGCCACGGTTGAGGATGCGAGCAGGGATGTTGTGCTCGTGGCACAAGGCGAGTAAACCGGCACCGTCGATCAGCTCCAAGGGTTTGCCGCTGGCGAACTTGTAGCTGTCGGGCCCGTAGCCGGAAGTCGTGATCATGATGCCCTTGGTGGCACCCTCGTGTTGCACGGTTCCGTACAGGTCGCGCACATGGGTGGGTTGTACGGTCTTGGTGTAGAGCTTCGCCTGGACGATGATCTTGGCGCTGGCGACGGGACGCGCGTCGTAAGCCACGCAATCCACTCCGCCGTCGCCGCTGGCCTGATACAGCTTGGTGTCGAAGCCCATCTTGGTGAACAGGTTCTGGATGAACGCCTCGAACTCCTTGTGGTGCAGCTCGAGTAGGTTGGGGCGCTTGTCAATGTCGGAGATGATGTCCACGGGATCGACGATGCGGGGGTCGGCCATGCTGAACGGCATGACCGGCTCGACGGCCTCCAGTTCCTCGGGATGCGGCGAGACGTCGGCGTGAAAGTGCCGACGGACGCACTCGACGGGTTTGAAGCGGGGTTCGTTGAGCACCAGCGCGGAGAACTGCTCTCTGGTGGCTCGCATCGTGATGAGGTAAGGCTCGATCTGCTGGCCCGTCACCGGATCGACGGTCCGGACCCGACCGTTGAACACGATTGTGGTGATCAGCTTGCCGGGGTCGGCGTCAAATACCTCGCGTAGTGTGCGCAGGGCGATCTGCGCGATCACGCGCTGATAGATCTGGCGGGTCTCCGGTATGGACCGAGGCGTGGGTTCGACGGTCTTGCGGGTCTTGATGTGCTTGTAGAGCTTGTGCTCAGGGACGATCTCCGGTGCTGGCAGGTACCACTCGACGGCGAGCAGCGAGGATTCGGGAACGTAGCCGGTTCTGCGCTCCGCAGGGAAGCCTTCGGGGTAAGGGGATGTCTGCAAGACGAGGTCCATGTAGTTGCTGACCGCGTGTCGGTCGCCGGATCCCAGGCCGACCTCGATCGCATCCAGGCGGGCGTTCTCCTCGGCGACGGCCCGCTCGGCTTCGACAACCTGCTGTTGATGAGCACGCCGCCGGTCGATGACCTTCTTCTGGCGCTGGGTTTCGCGATGCCGGTGATCGGCTTGTGCCTTGGCGAAGTCGGCCTCAGCTTGGCGCAGCGCTGTCTCGTACCGTTGAGCATCGCCGAACGCGCGTTGTAGCCATCCGGGAGGCGCAGGCGCCTTCCATACGGGCGCAGGTTCGGGATGGGCCAGTGGTCCCAGATCCAGTGGTGGAACCTGCAGGCGGCGACGTAGCGAGGCGAGACGGATCTGCGGGTCTCGGCGCAATGAGGAGCGCAAGATCGTCTCCAGCTCCTCGACCCGTGCTTCGAGCTGGCGAGTGCGCGCGGCGGCCTCCGCGTCTCGCGCGGTCGCTTCAGCCTGCAGGCGCTGCTGTTCTTGCGCCTTGAGTTCTCGTTCGCGCTTTTGTCGAGCTTGCTCGGCGGCACGTACCTGCCTGCGCCGCTCGGCTTCCCAATCTCGATACGACCCTGACGAACCAGAACCTCGTGCCACTCCGCACCTCGCCGATTCCGCCGAACTTACAGGTCACACCGCTCGAACGTAACCCGGCAGGTAAGCAGCGACAATGCGCTGTAGTTGTAGTGTCACCTCCGCAGGCAGTCCTGTGGGTGCCGGAACGTGCGTCACCTACAGATCTTCGACGGGCCCACACCTGAGCCCAGTCAGCGGTCGCCCGTTCGTAGAACGGGTGCGTGCAGGATACGGATCCAGTCTCCGTGACTTGTGCGTCTGGTGGTACTGGGCACGATCAGCTTGATATCAGCTGAAGAGTCGCAGCGTGGCCAGCGTCCGTCCGACCCGCGGCAGGGGTGCTGTAAGCGGCACACTTGAAACCTAGAGCATGACGAAGCTTAGCGCCGCACGCCTATGCTTGAAGGGTATTCGCGAGGATATGAGGGTATATGTTGATATTATTCGGATTAGGTCTCTGCTGCTTCTGATATTACAACGAATCATAAAGGTATGATGAGCTGATGTCTTCGCTGAAGGATTCTGAATCCTTGATCCGAGAGCGGATCCCGTTGCCGGGCTTGCCGGAGACTCTTGCCGCCTATGTGGTGTATCCGGAAGGTAGACGCCCGGAGGATAGACAGGGGCGGCTGAATCCACGCGAGGTCGAGATTGTCGCTGCAGTTGCCCCGAAGGGATTCGCGCCATCCGAGGAGCTTAGTGTTGAGGAAGTGGTGTGGTTCCTGCGCGAGTCGGAGCGGCGTTGGTCAGGGATGTTGACGCATTGGAGAGACCGTGCGTCGGACCTTGCCTTTGCGGTTGCGGCTTGTGGAGGGCTGGTCATCATCGCGAAGCTCGACAGCAGGTATCGAATCAAGTCCATTACTAGGGCGCGGCTTACGCCGGCCTGGGCAGAGGTTGCCAAAGAAAAGATCGCGGAGCTGACCGGACGGACCACACCGGAAGCTATTCGTGGCAAACTCTTGATGACGCTACGGGAAGTTCCCGAATTAGCCGACGAGTATGCGCTCCTCATCCGCCAGGAAGCCGGTGCGCCGCTTTTGCCGCCAGTGGAGAGCCGGACTCGGGCAGGGCGATGGCCTCCATATGAATTCGCTTTGCGGGCGGCGGCATGGCTGTACAGCCGTCCGGACCCAGAACGGAAGCCGCCAGCCGATGAGGTCGCTTCGTGGGCTTTTACGACCGGCAAGGCATCCAAGGAGTCATGGACTCTACCGCGGAGGTTGGCCGTTGAAAATCTGATGAGCAGAACGCTCAGCGAGCTGGTGACCTTCCCGGATTATGAGATCAGGGTGCGAGGTCCGCTGCAGTGGACGATCGGCTCAGTGGCTGTGGACGCCTCAGTGGCGCGACCTTGGGCTGGTCTGCCCTCCAACGGGGCCAGGCTCATGGGTGAGATCCACTTCGGCGGTGCGCGCGGTGTTTTCGTCGTCGAGAACCAGACGACCTTTCAGGAGGTATGCAAGCTTCCTGTCACCAGTGAGTGGATTGTCGTGTGGGGGAAAGGATACGGCACCCATGGGCTGGTTGACCTGCTCAGACTTCTTGTACCTTTGCCGATCGCGGTGTGGGGCGATCTCGACGCACATGGAATTAACATCATTGCCGACATGGAGCAACGTGTGGGCCGGCCCTTCCACCCCGTCGGAATGGATGCCAGCTACTGGGCTGAGGGAAAGCATCGGAAGATCAAGGAGTCCGAACGCACTCGTGGGATCGCGGCGGCCCAGAGGCTGGCGTCCTCCGGGCCAGAGGCCTTCCGTGATCTGGCGCGGATGATTGCGGCCCACCCCAATTGGGCTGGCGGCAGCCGGGAGCAGCAGACGCTCCATGGAACGGTCCTGCCTCTGGTTCCCGAGTTGCTCGCCGTGATTCTGCGTTAGCGACCTGTGCGAAGCCAGAAAGCAACGAGCTCAACCCGTCCCTGCTCGGGATCGTGGCCCCAGGCTCTAGTAGGACGATTGTAGGGTTCGGTCGCCGTTGCGTGGGAGAACCAGAGGACTTCACCGCAGACCTCGGCCGCGTCGTAGACGACGCTGTCCTGGCACGTGCCCAGAATGGTCACGCCTTGCTGGTGTGCCACTCGGTTGAGCGCGGACAGGACATCCTTGCGGTTGGCGTCGCCCAGGCTGTTACCGAGCTCGTCAAGGATGAGCAGTCTGCCGGGAACATGGTCGTCTGCAAGTAGGGCTGCGAGAACCAGTTGGATCGCGAAGACCTTTACCTGGGCGCCATTGGCTACTTCGCGGTAGGAGACGAAGCTTCCAGCAGGCGAGCGCCGCCATTTGGGAGTGACGTTCCAGGTCCAGTTGTCGTCCGGACTCTCGGGACGAATGATATCGATTTCCAGACGTGCGCCGTAGCCGCCTTCCCTGTCCTGGTCGAGCTGGTCTAGCTGCGCACTGATCGCACGAAGCGCCAGTTCGATGGAGCGCTCGACCATACCCTGCTGCAAATCCAGGTCTCCATGTAGGCGATCGAGTTCGGCGCTCGTTTCGGCGATGACGACTGCGCGTTCGAAGCGGTTGCGATGAATGCGATCTCTGAGGGCTTGGTCGTGTTCCTCCTTCGCATCCAGCAGATCATGAAGAGGCTGTACCAGGGTGGCGAAGAAGGCTCGGTCAGGATCGTCTTTTTCCAGAGGATGGGTGGAATTGTCGGCGTCCTGCTTCAGCTGCTGAAGCGCGGGAGAGGCCTGATCTGGATCACGGGTTACATGGGTAAGAGCTTGGTGAAGGTGTCTGATGGTCAGGTCGCGCCAGCGAACTGACGTGTGCCGGTGCCCCTTGTTCGCCTCCTTTGTGATGAGGTTCTCAGCGGCCTCATCGGTATTGGACCAGGCTATCCGCCACTCCTGAAGTCCGATCCCGGATAGCGCTTCGGCTTCCTTGCGATGATCTCTAATAGCCTCGCCCAGTTTCCTCTCCTGCGCTATGAGGTCGTTGCGGAGCCGGGCGATGCGGTCGTCATGGTTGTCCAATGCGCTCTTGGCGCCGCTATGGGCCTCATCGGCGACCTTCCATCGCTGCTCTGCGTCTCCGCGTTCTCCGCGTGCCTCGGAAATGTTGGTCTCGAGTTCTTTGAGTAGGGCCCGAACTTCTGACAGTTCTGCTGCTGCCTGCGCGGCAGCCAGTTGCCGTTGTTCGTGTCGTAGCGTGATCTTTGCCGTCTCGACGGCCCCTTGCCGAGCGTTGACTTCCTGTTCGGCCCGTTCTGCATCTTCCCGTGCCCGTGCGACGCGGACGGAACGCCCGGTGAACGGTTCCGGGAAGCCACCCAGCGTCGCCGTGTCGAGGTCGAGATCGTGGGCTCGGTCGGGAACTGTTCGATGTTCGTAGCGGTCTTCAAGAGCCTCAAGAAAACCGGATATCGGAGCCGTGGATGCAATGCCTGGAGGGAGCGGGCGCGCCGACTGGTCTTCAAGTGGCCCGTCGGCGAGCACGACCGTTGCACCGGCGAGGGATGAGAGAAGGTCAAGGACCGCCGACTCGTCGTCACGGGTGATCACCACCGCGTCCCGGTAACTCCAGAGACGTGGTTCCCAGACCGCGCGGGCGGCAGGATCAAGAGTGATCGCGTCGATCAAGCTGACAGCCTGTAGGTTCGCGCCATGAAGGAGAGCTAGGGCTTCTCCAGCTGGCCCATCGTAACCCTGTTCGACGGCTTCCAGGTGATAGAGGAGCTGCTGATACTCCTTCTCTGCTTCGTTAAGGTCGATTTTTGTTACGGTCAGTTGTAGCTCTGCTGCTTCAACTAGCTCCTCGTGGAGATCGATGGCCAACCCGTCATCGCTTTCGGCGTCGGCTGAAAGCTTGCTCCGCTTCGTTAAGAGCCCGCCCAGACGTTCTTCGAGCCTTCCGATCTTCTTGTCGAGGTTGACGCGTTCCCCATCAACGGAGGATCTCGCTCGCTCGGCCGCGGTCACGGCGTACTGAAGGTCCGTACGTCCCTCAAGGGCTCGCAGCTCGTTGCGTTGCTGCTCGACCGCATTCTTCGTCGTCTTGATCAGAGCTTCTGCGGCTTCGACATCTGCTCCCTTAGTCGCGTGGAGCTCGACTCTCTCGAGCACGCCTTGCGCGAGGTGTGCCTCCCAGGCGGCCACTGCCTCGGCCACCTCGGCACGGGCTGCTTCTCGGCGTTTCAATGCCTCGAGCTGCAGGTCCTCATTTATCCGATCCCTCGCATCCTCTTGGCGGCGAGTGTCCAGCTCATCACTTTGCGCGGCATGTTCGCGGCGGAGCCGTGATTCGGCGGCCAAGAGGTGGTCCCGGCCAGTCAACGCGATGAGCGCCTCACCGATGCGTTCTGGTGACATCGCGGTCATTTGCTGTGACAGAAGTGAGGGCACCGATGGACGGACCGTGGTGTCTAGGTAAGCGAGGCATCGTGGGGCGTCACCGAAGAGTGTCTCGGCCATGGTCCGTGACCCGGTCTCACTGTTGCGCGGAAGATCGTTCCACAGCTCGTTGGCCTGGTCCTGACGCTCCTGATCAGTCCCGCCTTCCGCGACGTGGAGCCCTCGTGTCCAGCGCATCTTCACGAATGCAGGCGTCCGCGAGATCCGAACCCAGACCGTGATCAGGTCCGTGCTGCGGAACGGGGACTCCCCAGCGAAGACGCCGACGATATATCCGTGGTTGGCACCGCCGGCGGAGACGTCAAGTCCTGCCGCCCCCGGCTGGAAAAGCAACTCGACAGCGTGCCTCCCATCGACGTCAAGGCGCCATTGCGGGTCGCCGAGCAGAAGAGAAACCGCACTGAGGAAAGTGGTCTTACCTGAACCGTTCGAGTCGCCCTTAGGGCCTTCCCCGCTCACTGCGACAAAAGCACCGGGGACGATCGGCACCGGATGAGTTGTCAATCTGGCGATGTCAAAGGTCTGGACGGCAACTAACTGTCTTCTTCCGACAATCCCCGTGACCTGCGCACCGTCGGGCGTCCGATCAACGAAGAGGCTATGCTCAGTCGTCTTCGACACCACTTCCTCCTTCGAAAGTCGGCTCTCTTTGGCGACGGCGGCGGATGACATCGGCCATCACTCCTTCTGGTTCCCCGAGGAGAACCAGTTCCTCCCAAAGCAGCGCAGAGACCTCGGGAGTCAGTCTCGCAAGTTGCGGTCCTGGAACGATCTGCCTGTTCTTGCCGTGGTAACGGACGAGTCCTCTAGCTGCGAGTTGTCGTAGGGTTGTCCGGATGACACCATCGCCGAGCTTGCACTTCTCGATCTCCGCTCGGTCGACTGGTTCGCCCTGTGCCCAACTGCTACTTGTAATCCGTCCTTTGGCGCGCGGAATCGCCACGCAATGGAGCAACACGAGAGTAAGAACGGCTCTTTCTGCCGGCTCGAGAACGCCGTTTCCCTCTTGTGCGAGTGCTATTCGGATGTCCTCGGCGTAGCCTGAAGTATACCCTGTCTCGGTACGGAGCAGGGTCCTTCCTCCTTCGTCCAAGCACCGACGCACGCAGTCGCGAAGGTCCGGCTCACTCAAACCGGGAAAGTCTCGCTCGCGCACACAACCGTCCGCCGTCTCTACGGCGGCAACTGCCGCAATTACCAGGGCCTGGCGGCCGGGGGAGAGTTCACTCAACGAGGTCATCGCTAGCCACGGATTCGGCAGGGGTGTCACGGGGGATCCGGTCAAAGACGGGGCGAATCACATCGACTTGCCGCTCTGACCAGGCCGCCACCCGCGGTCCTAGTCTGATCGACTGAACGGAAGGGTCCAGCCATAGCGACGACCGCAACATTCCAACCGCCTTTCGTACTCTCCCCATGTGACTCGGGTCGTCGCTTTCCCCTCCCCATGCCTGCAAGGACCTCAGCAGTTCTTCCTCAGTGATAGGCGACCCGGGCCAGGGATGCGCATCGCGCTGACGCCAGCAACCGCCGAGGCACGCCGTAAACGTCTGGACGATCAACGGCGATGGAGAGATGCGGGGAACCAACCTCTCGTCTTCGAGCGGCTCGTCTCCGAGTGGCCAACCCAAGATAGCGACAGGTGTCCCTCCCATCTGCGCGTGTACAAGGCGTCGTCCAGCGCGCAGCACGGCCAACTCGATGGGCTGTCCCTCTAGCTGCCAAGCTCCCACGGCTCGCAATCGGGCGAGGGTAAGGCGTGATGCCTTGGAACCTTCTGTCATTGGTGGTCTCCGTCCTGGTGGTCGAACTGCATGCGTCCGCGCCCGCGTCTTCGTAGGACAACAGGCGAAAGGTAGGTGATCTTCGCATGCGGATCGACTCGAAGGGCATCCTTGAACTCAACCTCAAATTCCTTGCCCGAATGCGCCGCTCTGAGCAGAGTAGCCAGGAGCCTCGCGGCAGCGGGCCATTCTAGGTGGAGAAGTAGGTCCGTAATGTCAGCTTCGTCATTTCCCTGAAGTGCTAGAGCCGCTTGGTCCCACGCGCTGTCACGGCGTCGGCGCTCGCGGTCCAGCACCCTCTGTAAGGGGTCATGTGATACAGGAGCATCGTTCGGCCGCGGAGGGCGTGGGGGTTCCTTCTTCCGTGGATTCGCCGCCTCAACCTCGCGCACGATCGCTGGTGGGCTGAGCCAAGGATTCGGCGGATCGAATACGACTTGGGCGAATGCCGCAGCAAGTTCCTCTTGTGATCTTTCACGAGCGGCGGTCAGGTATTGCTCGTGGCTCAGCAGACCGAAGTCCTGCGCTCTGGCCCCTTCTTCCAGCAGGCGCGCGACGAAATCCGAGCGCGCCCCGAGATATCGTTGCGTCTCGATGGTCACTGCATAGGCGGGACGATCAAGTTCTGGATATCGGGTGCTCACGAGATCCATGACCGCTTCGACATCTTGAAGCAGAGCCGGATGCTGATGTAGGTGTCGTTCTGCGATCATTGTCTCGATCGATCGCTCACGCACCAGCATCAATAGGTAGTCGGCAGCGATGACCAACATGCCCCGTGAGCGGGTCAGTACTGCCTTTACTTGCTCCGCAGTCGCGGACCCTCGTGCAATGGCCGCGCGGGTTCGATCGAGCAACGTCAACAGCTCGTCGATCCCGCCCTTGGCCGACACGCGATCGAACACGGCCAGCCCGGCGGCCGAGTAGGGGTGAAAGAGGTAAAGTCCATTATTTTTCTTTGGGAATGCAGGTACGAGCATGCCCAGCGCCCGAAACGTCCTGAAGCGCTGTAGGAAGGTTTCGTCATCGCAAATCCCGTCGCACGCTTTTCGCAGGTCGCTGTGCGAGAGACCTCCAGTAGCATGTTGGTTCGCATAAGCATCAAAGATCGTTTCGGCGACCTTGATCTCATCCGCATCGAGGATCACCGCATCGCTGTCACGAGCGATGGGCGCGATCAAGGCCCTCCAGCCGACGACTTGCTGCTTACCCCTGTTAGGGCTGGCTGGTCCGAACAAATCCTCCTGCAACTATCCTCCTGCCGCATTATCCCCATTCTCGGCCGTAACAGGATGCTCTCATCATCAGGCGGGCGTAGCGGTGTGATTTGCCAGATGCTTCGTTGGCCTGGGGCATCACGTTGAGGGCACGTCATGTAACACAGCTCTTCGATGACTCTCCACTAGAGGGCAACACCATCGGACCCATCCTGCTCGGCTCGTCCAGAACGGACGGAGCGATCTTGACCTTGCTGTAGCGGACGGGATCGTCGCATTTGTCGTGGAGGGGCTCGGATGTGCAGGCTGGAGAAGACGGCGCGAACGTGGTCTCGAAAGTGGAAGGCGGTGCGGCATACGGCGATGTCGACAGGCACGCCGCACAATCACTGATGCCGCCTTTCCGCGCCATGGGTGACACTCGTGTCAGATGACGCCTTTGTCATCCTGCTGCCTACCTAAAGACGCCTGAATACGTGAGTAGTCACAAAAGCCACGGGCCGTGCAAGGCGTCCTGAACGTACAGTGCGGTCCAACGAGCTACAGGGCGCGTGGAATCCCAGGGCTGCTCCTGGGCCAGATGGGTTGGAGGCTCTGTGGTGACCTTTATACCTGGTCGCATCGTTCTTTGGAAATCGCCCATCATGTGACAATGAGCCTAATTCGCCCATTATTGTGATCATGGAATTAGCGGTTTGCGGACGTCGAACACGCATCGTCGCACGTCGGCGTGCCGGGACGCGAATGCTGACACAGTGCCTGGCCGCTGGTGGCTGGCACTACCGCGGCCCATGCGTGGTCGGGCCTGATGCCGAGGTGGCGTGGGTCAGGATGCCGGCGACATCGTCCACCTCCACGCTCACGTTCCCTTTGTCGCAACAGGCACTCAAGATGCCGCGCCCGCTGCCGTGCCGCAACACGCTGGAGGCGGTTTCGTTGACGGTCAGCCGCTCCCTGGTCAGCTCGCCGCGATGCCGAAGGCGTGCACTCGCTGGCACAGCGTTGCCAGGTCGTCGATGATCGGCCGCTGGATGCGGCAGCCTGGGACCGTGAGAATCGCGGCCTCCAGCCTGGTCGGTCCTGGGCGAGGCTTTCCGTTGCCGCGCACTACGTTGCGCTTCGGCAGCATCGACCCCGAGGAAAGATCACCCATTCGGGAAGGGCGCTTACTCAGGCAGAGGTGCTGCCTTTGCGCCATGGTGCCTTGGGATCAGCGAGGGTGTCCAAGACGAGCTGACACCATGTGAAGGCGGCATTGACGGCCAGGTGAGCATGGCGAGGTCCAAGGCCGACGGGGACACTCGCCGCCCCGTGCCCGGTGCCGTAGCCACGGTTGCGCAGTTCCGCCAGACCAATGGCGATAGAAGAAACCGCGCCAAGAATCTTCTTGACGGCGTCACTGCCGTCGGGGCCAGGCGTGGTCGATGACGGGTGTAGCCAAAGTGCCTGCTGAGCCTCACGGACGAGCGCCGGGAGATCGGCCTTGTCGTCCACAACCATTCCCCGTTCCTTCAACACGACCTTGGCCGTGCTCTCGATGAGCTCCTTGGCGCTGCCGACCGCTAGTGCTGGATCATCGATAATCGCTCTTTGAATGCGCCCGAGCTGCTGACGGATCGCCGAAGCATCCGACAGGTTCTTCAGCGAGTCCAGGGAGAACCGCGGGCCCACGGGCGTGATATGGCCGCTCTCTTCGTCGAGCACGTAACCGTCGCGCTTCAGCGACTGGAACAACTTGCTCCTGTACTGCGGCTCATAGCCATGGCACAGCCGCTCGAAGACACGCAAGACCCTGTTGACGTGGTTGACGTCACTCCAGTCGATGGCCTCCAGGTATTCCTGGGTACGGGTACGCCTCGCGCTGGTGTCCTGATATGTACTCGTCGTGCTGGGCGCGAAGAGCTCATCTTGGAAGGCTGCGTCGATCTCCCCGAGGGTGGAACCAGTCATAAGATCCCGAAATAGCCCGCGGGTGGTCCGACTTATCAGGTCACTCATGTGGCACCGCCATCTTCTGTCAGCCCTACGCCTACTAGCATGACCGATGCCGCCGACCGTGCGCTCCAGGATATCTCTGAGCAAGGGACGCCGTGAAATGATGGATCCGATGCCACAGAGCCGGGCGTATAGGCCTCAAAGATCAGCCTCGGAGCAGGTCTGAATCTCGTCGCGCATGGGGTAGTGCTCGCGGCGGCTGCCGCAGGGGTAGCCGTTCGATCAGCCCGTTCCAGCACGGACGGCTCAAGTAACTTAGCGCTCTATGATCACGCCGCAGGCGATGCGGCAGCCGGAGTCGCCGGTCTTTAGGGTCTCGGCATCTGGGCCGGCCGTGCCATCCGGCCGACGGTAGCGGTCGGGAATATTGCCCTGGTTGTCCCGCCCGGCGTGGATGCGTCCACTATGGCGGCAGTGGCACCATCGGCGCCGCCTTGGCGGCCGGGCGTGCCGCCCATGGAGTCATATGAACGCATGGGACGCCCGACCCTGAGCCCGAGTGACGCCAGGACGCCTCGGGACTCCTGCCGTGCTCGGTGCCTCACTCTCGCGATGGTTCAGGGTAGTTCGGCGAACCGTTCGACCTGCTCAGGGCGGCCGGAGATGATGATGATGTCCCCGTAGGCGAGTTCGGCGTCGGCGGTGGCGTAGGTGAACTCCTCATCCTGCGGCTTGACCGCCACGATGGTGACCCCGTGTTTGCGGCGCAGGTTGGAGGCGCCGAGCGCGATGCCGACATATTCCTTGGGTGGGCGGATCTTCGCCATCGCGAAGTTCTCGTCAACCTCCATGTAATCGAGCAGCTGCCCGCTGACCAGGTGGGCGACGCGCTCGCCCATGTCATGTTCGGGAAAGACGACGTGCTGGACGCCGATGCGGCTGAGGATCTGACCGTGCTGTCTGCTGATCGCTTTCGCCCAGATGTCGTCGATCCCGAGTTCCACCAGGAGCGAGGCGGTGAGGATGCTGGCCTCGATGTCGCCGCCGATGGCGCATACCGCGCGGTGGAAGTCGGGTACGCCGAGCTGACGCAGCGTATCGAGGTCGGTGGAGTCAGCGGTGGCAATCTGGGTGATGTGCCCGGTCATGCTCTGCACCACTTTGGGCCGATGATCGATGGCCAATACCTCGGTGCCGCGCCGGATGAGCTCCAGCGCGAGCGCGGCGCCGAACCGGCCCAACCCGATCACCACGACCGCGTCGCTCTTCTTGTCAGCCAACGATCACACGCTCCTCGGGTAGTTCGTAGTGGCGTTCCCGGTCCTTCAGTGCGAGTGCCGAGCCCAGGGTCAACGGGCCGATCCGGCCGATGAACATGAGCAGCACCAAGAGCACGTGCCCGGCGGGCGTGGCGTCGGCGGTGATCCCGGTCGACAGGCCCACGGTGCCGAACGCTGAGATCACCTCGAACAGCACTTGGTCCAGACTGTGCGGAGTCAAGACGAGGAGCACGTAGGTGGAGAGCATGACGAGGCCGACGCTGATCGCCGTGATCGAGACCACCTGCCGCTGCGCGCTTTCGGCCAGGCGGCGATGGCCGAGGTTGACACGGGGTTCGCCGCGCATTTCGGCCCAGATGATGAACGCCAGCAGCCCGAACGTGGTCACCTTGATCCCACCCGCAGTACCTGCGCTGCCGCCGCCAATGAACATCAGCACGTCCGTGGCGAGCAGGCTGGAGGGATACATCTGCCCGATGTCCAGGCTGTTGAAGCCGGCCGTGCGTGGCATGACGCCGGTGAAGAAGGCGGCCAGCAGTTTGCCGGGATCATCCAGCCTGCCGAGAGTCTGCGGGTTACGCCACTCGGTGGCCAGGAAGACCAGCGTGCCGACCATCAGCAAGACGAGCGTCACTCCGACCGTGACCCGGGTGAGAACCGTCCAGCGCCTCGGATGCCGCCACGATCGGGCAAGCTCGAAGATCACAGGGAAGCCGAGTCCGCCCACGATGACCGCGGCGGCGATGGGCAGGCAGATCCACGGGTCGGTGACGAACCTCATCAGGTTGTCGGGCCAGAGGGCGAAGCCGGCGTTGTTGAACGCCGATACCGCATGGAAGACACCGAGATAGACGGCGCGGCCGAACGGCTCTCCGTACCCGGTCAGGAAACGGATGGTGAGGATCACGGCCACCACGGCTTCGCACGCCAGGCTGAATACGACCACGTTGCGCACGACCCGCCGCACATCGGACATGCTCAGTGTCTTGGTCTCAGCTTGGGCGAACATCCGGGCGCGCAGGCCGAGCCGCCCCGCCACCAGCACGGTGAACAGCGTGGCCAGCGTCATGATGCCCAGCCCACCGATCTGGATCAAGACGGCGATCATCACTTCGCCGAAAGCTGACCAGTGCGACTCGGTGTCCACCACGACCAGGCCGGTGACGCAGACCGCCGACGTCGCGGTGAACAGCGCGGTCAGCCAGCCTGCCGAGGTGCCGGAGGTGGTGGCGATCGGCAATGACAGCAGGAGGGTGCCGAGGAGGATGGCCGCGCCGAAGCCGGTGGCGATGACCTGCGCCGGATGGTGGAACCGATCCAGGAAGGACCTTCTACGGAACCTCATGATGCCGAATCCCCTTGAGATCGTCCGCGCAACCGACGCGCGGCACCGAACCATACCGGGACCTCACGCTCGTCATCAAAGCTCCGCGCCACCACGATGTCGGTGGACGAATGCAGCAGGATCGACAGCACGATGGTGACCGCGACCAGCTGAAAAACCTCCTGCGCGGCGGCGATGCCGGAGGCCAGCACGATCAGCCCGTACACCACCGAGGCGAACCCCTTGGGCCCGAACCACGCCACCGCCGCCTGCTCACGCACCGACAGCCCGGAGCGCAGGAAGGACAGCCAGATCGCGACCGGGCGAGCCAGTATCAGGGCCAGGATCGCGAACAGCCAGCCCTTCCACCCGACCGCGCCGAGCAGAGCGGGAGTGATGAGCGCCCCGAACAGCAGCAGCGCGGCCAGCTTGAACAGCTCGGCGATCAGCTCGCCGAAGTGCTGAAACGACTCGCGCTGCCGCTCGCCGAACGTGGCCACCGTGATGCCCGCAGCGAACGCTGCCAGGAACAGGTTGCCGTGTGTGACCTTGCCGAGCGCGAGCACAAGCAGCCCGATGGCCAGGGCGTTGAGCGGCTCGTATTGGGTGGAGGCGGAGAACCAGCGGGTCTGCTCCAGCTTGATCGACGCCCACGGTACCGCAACGCCGATCAGCACGCCGAGCCCCAGCTCCATACCGAGCTCGCCCAGGTGCAGGTCCTCAGCGCCGGCGTCGATGGCCAGGAACACCATGACGAACGGCAGCGCCAGCCCATCGTTGACGCCCGACTCCACGTTGAGAAGCTGCCGCAGCCGGGGTGGCACCTTCTCGTTTCCCACCAGCGCGGCGGCGAAGACTGGGTCGGTCGGGGCCAGAATCGCACCGATCAGCAGCGACTCGATCCAGCCCAAGCCGAGCAGGTAGTGCGCGCCGACGGCGGTGATGCCGAGGGTGAGCGGCAGCCCCCAGCCCAGGGCGCGCCCCGGCAGCCGCCAGGCGCTGCGCAGGTCCTTCCAACCAACTCGCATGCCGTCGGTGAACAGCACAGCGAACAGCGCCAGCTCGGCCAGCGTCCCCACCAGCTCGTCGTCCACCCGCACGGACACCACGCCGAACACGCCGTCGCCCAGCAGGAACCCGGCCACCAGGAACAGCGCCGCGGTGGAAAGGATCGTGCGATGGGCCAAACTCGATACGAGCACGGCCAGCAGCAGCACGCTGGCGAAAACCGTCAACAGGGTGCCCACAGGGAAGCCTCCGCAGAAGTGGTACGCGATCAGACCTTGCCGACCAGACTTCCCGGCGCACCGCGCTACACCGTAACAGCACCATCACCGCACCCGTCCATACGGGTCCTTGACACATGTTTCGCGACAAGGCGCGTAGCGGTCACAGGTAACGCAGCCACAGGTACGGCACGCACAACGCGATGGTGACCACGGCGACCACAAGGCCGTACCGGGTGAACTGCCAGAAGCTGATCGGCGTGCCGTCGCGGGCGGCGATGCCCAAGATGGCGACATTGGCCGCGGGCCACCACAGCCGTGGCGCTGCCGCCCAGGTCGGCGCCGAAGGCCAGCGCCCACCACAACACCTGCGCCGGGCCGTTGCCGCCGTTGCCCTGGACCAGTTCGGCCACGATCGGGCTCATCGTGGCCACGTACGGGATGTTGTCCACGATCGCCGAGAACCCGCCCGACGCCCACAGCAGCAGCATCGTGGTCAGCCCGAGCCGGCCTTGCGTGGCATCGCCGCCGCCTGGGAGATCCGGCCGATGACGCCGGTCTCGACCAGGGCACCGACCATGACGAACAGCCCGACGAAGAACACCAGTGTCGGCCACTCCACCTCGCGGATCGCGTCCTCGGTGGTGACTCTGGTGGCGGCCACCAGAACGCCCGCACCAGCGAAGCACACCTCCGCTGGACGGCGGTTACCCTAATTACTAGACGCCTCTCCATGAAAACGCTCAGTCGTGGGCACGCACGCGGACGACGTCAGCCCAGGCCGCATGAGCCACACGGTGAGTTGCGAGACAACCAGTCAGAAACTCTGACCTTGGTCATGATGTCGAGGAGACAGGCGCGACTCCAACCCGGCGAGGACAGTTTGGAGTCCGAACTCGAAAGGGTCTCCGGGCGGGGAAGGGGTGGCGGAGCCGATGCGGGCTCGCAGCCGGGGGAAGGCCCGGGCGATCTCGAATACCTCGGCGGTGACCTCCCGGATTTCCTTGTCGTGATCGGCGCCGCTCCGTCGCAGGCGTGCCCGCCAGGCCGCCTGCGCCGCCTCGCCCTGCGCGGCGCCGATCACGAACATGAGCACGGTCGCAGCCGCCTGATCGGCTTCGCCTTCGGTGAATCCGGCCGACTCGTAGACCGTCAGGGACTGCTCATCGAAGCGAGCCTTGTTGGGTCCGTAGATGAGGTGCGTGCTCATCGCCGGGATGAGCCAGAAGTGCCGTACGACCATCGCATACGCTCCACGCGCTAGCGACGCAGCAGCTTCCCGCCACCCGGCCCTAGCCGCGTCGGGCAGCAGGATCTCGCCGAACACGTGGTCGGCGGCGAGGACTACGAGCTTGTCCTTGCTCTTCACATGGTGATACATCGCCGATGCAGCCGATCCGAGGTGTGTGCCCAAACGGCGCATGTTCAGCCCGTTCACACCCTCGGCGTCGAGCACCTCGACGGCGGCGCGGACGATCTGCTCCTTGGTCAGCATGCCGCTGAGCCTAGCCAGCGTGTTGAACTTAGTTCAAGCCGTGAGCTATGTTGTTGAACTAAGTTCAACACTTCTTTCGAGGAGGCCCCCGTGCTCATGGTTGCTGCCCTTCAGATCCTGCTGGCCCTGACGTACCTGATCGTTCCGCTTGTCGGTCATCGGTACGGCACCGCCGCCCAGCAAGCAGCCGATGCTGAGATACGGCGCCAGGGTCATGATCCCGCCGTACTGCTCAAGCAAGGCCTCGACTTCACCGCCAGCACCGCCAGCGTGGTGGTGTCCGTGGCGATTGCCGTGGGCCTCGCGACGCTTGCCGTACTGAATCTCGGCGACCAGCCGCTGCTGACCTGGGTCCTCCAGCCCATCCTGCTGATCGCCGGCGGCTTCATCACCACCGCCCAGGTTTTCGTCGTCCGGTACGTCGAGGCCGCCCTCCGCAAGTCCGGCACCACAGACATCGACACCAAAGCGCTGATGGAGGCAGCTCAGGTGGTCTTTCCCGGCTGGTTCCGCCCTCTTGTCGTGACGCGCTTTCTCCTCACGACTGCGGGCTCGCTGGTCATCCTCCTCTTGCTGGCTGTTTTCTGACCTGGCAAGCAAACAAGGTCTTTGCGCTGTCCCGGAGATCGCTACCGTGGAGGTCGGAGTCTGGTGCGGGGGCGGCCGTAGGTTTCGACGTAGCCGACGATCATGTCCCGGCCGCGTTCGAGCCCACGGCGGCCCTCACCGAGCATCGCGTACATCTTGCCCACCCAGGCGCTGCTCCCAGGTGGACCCGCCGCCGACCACGAGTTGTGTTCATCGGTCACTCCAGCAGTCGGTACGTCTCACCAGTCTGGCTATGACCGGTGATACCCAATGCCTGGAGTGTCCAGGACCCACGACGGGAACCACGTGCCAGGACGCCGCCGTGGAGCCGTCGGGAACGCGCTCGGCCTACGAGGGCCACATCGAGATCCTCGGCCGGGACGCGCCTGCCGCTGCTGCCAACCGTGGTCATCGGTCGAGCCGCCTGAGTCGCCATTGTCTCGGCTGCATCCCGGAAAACCACGCGCCCTGATGCATTCTTGACAGGCCACTCTGCCTCAGCCACGTCATGCTGGAAACGGACAGTGTGAAAGATTCCGCGTCCGGCCTGTGGAAGAAAGTGAACATCTTGACGCAGACGAATTCTGTCGCGGTGCTCGGGCTGGGGCGCTTCGGTAGTGCGGTGGCGCTGAGTCTTGCCTCAAGCGGTGAGAACGTTCTGGGAATCGACCGCGACTCCGAGACCGTACGCTCATTGACCGATCGCCTCCATCGGATTGCGGTGGCGGATGCGACGGATCTGGAGACGTTGCGGCGACTTGGGATCGGCGAGGTCGAGCAGGCGGTGGTGGCCATCGGTCAGGACGTCGCTGCCAGTGTCCTGACCACCTCCCTGCTCGCCGAGCTCGACGTCCAGAAGATCTGGGCGAGGGCGATGACCTACCGCCACGCGCTAATCCTCGAACGGATGGGTGCCCACCGCGTGGTGCTGCCACAACAGGACATGGGGAAAATGCTGGCTGGATTGCTCATTTCCGGTGGTCCGGCGCCATGAGGCCGCCCCGCATCAAGAACGTGTATGAATAAGAGCCGAATCCGTCAGAATTGCGACTTTGGCGCCGCCCTGGCCGTCTGGGAGATGGCGCTACGGCCGGAGGTGGACAAGAAGCAGAAACTCGGTCGCCGGGTCAAAGGCGTCTACGCCCCCGCCAACCCGCTGCTGCTGTGGCTGACCCAGTTGCCGCTGCGCCTGGTCGCACTGCCACCGGTGCGCCGGTACGTGACCCGCCGCTTCATCAAAGGCTGAGTGAAACCGCCGCCGGCGGGTGCCGCTCTGCCGGGGGTCTCTAGCATAGGGCGGCCCCCGGCTCAGTGGCGGGTGGCAGGCGACGGCAGGTGCGGGGGCTGCGACCGCCAGGTGACGTTGCCGTCGGCGGCGATGCCCTTGGTGATCTTCTGTCGGAATCGCGCTCGTTTACGAGAAGCCGTGCACGGACTTAGGGGTGGTCGTCGGCCTGCGGGCCGTTCCTGTGCCGCGGTGATTCCTCCGCTGGAAAGAGGATCATGCTCAGAAGGTGAGGGCTGCGGTCGGGCGCGGGTCTGTTGCCCGCTCTGGAGGCTAGGACGTCGCGCAGTTCGCCGATCATCTCGGCGAGCTCGCTCGGGGTGAGCCAGATGGTGCCCTGCCGGTAGCCGACGGAGTCGGCGGTCGGGTCGGCTCCGTCCCTGTCGAGGTAGGCGTTGAACTCGGCATGCAGGGCGGCCATGGCGGCGGCGAACCCGTGACGGTGCTCCTCCAGGGAATTCCTACCCCAGCACCACCAGCAGCGCCGCCAGGTCCTGCAGATCATCTCCGCCGCTGACGCCCGTGGCCACCAGCGCATGGTGGAGATGAACCAGCAGGTCCTGGACAACCTCGACCGCATCATCGATGCCCTGCAGGAGGATGGCGGGCCCGCCGCAAACGAGGTGTCCGATGCCGGCTGACAACACCCACCATCTGATCATCGCAGCCAGACAGCGGCACGAACTCACCCGCTCCAAGGCCATCCAGGCGCTGCGCGAGCTCGACCGCACCGGCGCCCCGGTCACCTTCCAGACCGTCGCCCAGCAGGCTTCGGTCTCCCGCTCCTGGCTCTACACCAGCCCGACATCCGCGCCGGGATCGACAGGCTCCGCACCACAGCCCGACTCGCCACAGAGCCGTCCGTGCCAGCGCGTCAACGCAGCAGCGAGGCGTCCCTGCAACGCCGCCTCGAAGCCGCCAACAGCCGCAACCGCCAGCTCGCCGAGGAGAACTCCAGGCTCCGCCGACAACTCGCCGAAGCGCTCGGCCGCCTTCGACTGACCGATGCACGCGAGCTGGGCCAGTCCGCTCCCGCCCCGGCTCCCGCGAGCCGCTCTTCGGTAACGATCGGCCCCTGCTGACCGGCGCTCTCCAGACCGCCTGCGGCCTCGTTGCGGACACCGTCTCCAACGAGGCCGCCCAGGTCAGCGGCCTCGTGACAATCAGGAGCTCAAGATAACGTCCACTTATGAAACACGAACCCTGTGTTGCCATGGTCATGCGGTGAGGCCGAGCTGGGTGAGGTCGCGGTTGGAGCGGTCGGACCATGGCCACCGAACGCCAGCGATGCGGCGTCTGCCTGTGGGCAAGCTTGCCCTTCCGGGAGTCCCGGGCGATCCGTTCGGAGTTGCGGATGATCGTCTGGAAGAGCGGCGCGCGGCTGGACGGCGCCGTAGGCGGCCATGGCGAGGATCAACGACCATTATCACCCCCGCCGGCGGGCTCCGCGTCACGGTACAACTACCCGCCGCACCACCATCCGGCGCCAGCCGTACAAAACGCTAGGCTGAGGTCTCGAACCAGAGCGCGTGTGCTGGGAGGGGCTGGATTGCTTACCATCGGGCAGCTGGCCGCACGGGTGGGCATGACCATCCGTGCCATCCGGCATTACCACCAGCGTGGCCTGCTACCCGAGCCCGAACGCGATGCCTCGGGTTACCGCCGCTACGGCCCGCGAGCCGTGGTCGATTTGATCCGGATCAAGACGCTGGTGGCCGCGGGCGTGCCGCTCGCGCGGGTCGAACAATTGCTCGCCGCCAGCCAGGACGAGTTCGCCGCCGCGATCGCGGAGATCGACCGGCAGATGGCGGCCAAGGTTGCCGAGCTGGAGGACCATCGCGCCCGGCTGGCCGAGCTGGTCGCCGGCGATCGGCTGTTCCTGCCGCCGCAGGTGATCGCGCTCCTCGACCGACAGCGGGCACTCGGGGTGAGCGAGCGGATGAACGGCATCGAGCGTGACTCCTGGATCATGATTACCGCGCTGGCGCCCGACCAGGTGCTGGAGTGGGCGGCCACCAAGAACGCTGCCTTGGAGGATCCCGAGCTCGTCCGGCTCTACCTGGCAATGGACCAGGCGTGGGACTGGCCGGCCGACGATCCGCGGCTCCCGGGACTGGCCGAAGCGATCATGGTCTGGGACGGTCGCAACCCGCGGGGAGATGAGGCACCGGAGGGCCTGGCCGCCCTGATGAACTCCAACGCATTCGGATCCTCGCCATCCTGGGCGCGGCTGCGGAGGCTGATGGCCGCTCGATCCGCGAAACACCCTTGACATTGACCCTACGTCAGGGTTCGAGCATCGGATCCATGACGAACTCAGCGACATCGAAGACCTACGACCGATCGGTGCTGGAGTCCGACCTGCGGGCCATCCACGACAAGGGCGTCCCCGGGCTGCTCGCCGCTGCGCACACCGGGCGGGAACTGCTGACCGTCCGGTACGGCGTGGCCGAGCTCAACTCCAAGCGGCCGATCGCCTACGACAGCTACTTCCGGATGGGCAGCACGAGCAAGACGTTCACCGCCACCGCGGTACTCCAGCTCGTGGGCGAGGGCCTGCTCTCGCTCGATGACCTGGTTGAGGACTGGCTTCCGGGGGTGGTCTGTGGCAACGGCAACGACGGCACCAAGATCACCATCAGGCGGCTGCTCCAGCAGACGAGCGGGCTGCCCGAATACATGTACGACGTGCCGATCTGGTCGGCGAAGGACTTCCTGGAGCATCGGTTCGACTCCTACACTCCGGAGGAACTCGTAGCCATCGCCATGCGGCACGAGCCCCATTGGGTGCCGGCACCAGGCGACCAGCGCTGGAGCTACTCCAACACCAACTACGTCCTCCTTGGAATGATCATCAAAAAGGTCACCGGAGCCGAGCGATCACAACTGGTGACGGATCGGATCATCCGTCCCCTGGGACTCGATCACACCTTCGTCCCAGGGGATGATCCCCGGCTTCCGGAGCCGCACCCGAAGGGCTACACCGACTTCCCCGACAGTACCGAGCCGGTGGAGACGACCGAGTGGAACGTGACCCCGGCGGACGCCGCGGGTGATCTCGTCACGACGGCGGCCGACCTCATGCGGTTCTGGCAGGCGTTGCTCGGGGGGGAGCTCCTCGCGCCCGCTCAGCTCGCTGCGATGAAGGAGACCGTCCCCGCTCCCGAATGGGACCCCGTCTTCCCCGGCGCGTCCTACGGCCTGGGAATCGCTCGGTTCCGGTCTCCCTGCGGCCCGTACTGGGGCCACGCCGGAAACACCCCCGGCCACACCGCCCACAGCGGCTTCACCGAGGACGGCCGCCGCGGCATGGTGCTGTTCACGACGTTCTGGGCACCAAACGAGCACGCCCTTCCGATCGAGAAGCTGGTCAATGACGCGATGGACCACCTCATGTGCAGCGCTGACGGCCCGCGCACGGGGTGAGGGATCGGTGCCGTACGGCTGGCGCGTCACGCCGTCCCGGTCGATGCCCTTGCCAGCCGTACAGCCCCTGGTATGGCGCCGCCACAAGCGGCTGCACCGGGCGCGTCCTTGGTTTCACGGACGCCCACCTCGCGGACCGGCCCTCCAGTCCCCGGGAATTGAGGAGGAAGGGCACCGGGGTCCGGTGCGGGGCATCGCTATCAATCCTCGTCGTCGGCGTCGTCGGCGTCAGGATCACGCAAGGCCCGCCGCCCGCCGCCCAGTTGCGGACGTTGAAAGGAATAGCGGCCGTGCACATTGATGTGCCGCCTGATAAGGGGACTGAGCCGGGCCACATCGTCATCCAGCACCGGATAGCCCTGCGCCCGCAGCTGGCGCAAAGCGTCGTCAATGTAGACCGTGTTCCACAGCACCAGGCAGTTCAAAACAATGCCCAGAGCTCCTAATTGGTCCTCCATTCCCTCGTAGTACCGCTGGAACACCTGGCTTTTGCGACCCTGGAAGACTTTCTGCGCCAGATCGTGGCGGCCTTCCTGAAGGGCGGATGCCCTTGATGCCGCGCCGCATGCCCTCGTCATCGATCAGCGCCAGCACATGCAGACTCTTAAAATCCGGCCGTAGGTGTTGATCGCTTCACCCATCGCGGTCGGCCGGCCGTCGCGTTGCAGCATCCGTACCACATCGTAGGGGTTGACGGCGCTGGTGTAGATGGAGCCGACCAGACGCAGGATATCCGGCCACCACCGGGTGACCTTGCTCAGATCCAGCCGCCCGCGCGCCAGCGCGTTCAGCGCCCCGTAGTGCGCCGGTCCCCAGTCCTTCGGCCCGGGGACCGGCGCGGTCAGTGGGTTTCTGGTCTGGGGATGTGGATGCCCGCAGCGCGGAGCTTGGCCTCGACGAGCGCGACCCCCCGGGCCGCGGCCGATCCGTGCTCTTCGCCGTAGTGGGCGATCAGGTGGTACCGGGCCGCGGTGTCGGTGCGGGCTTGCAGGCCGGTCACGATCTTCAGGTGTGCGGGGTTGGCGAGGAAGTGCTCGGCAATGGCAGTGGCGAGTTCGGCCAGACGCGGGTCGTTCGGCTCCCATGCCGTGGCTTCGGTTGCCTGCTTGCTCAACGCGACGAAGCGGGGGTCGTCGAGGGCGTGCTCGACATGGGTGAGGAAGTCGTCGAAGCCCTCGGGGACCAGGGCCCTGGCCAGTACCCAGCCCTCCCTGGTGGCCGCCACCTCGTCCGAGGGGAGGCCGAGGCCGGACAGCCGCTGCAGCAGCGCCACGGCGCGGTCGGGCAGCAGGGCCCGGTCTCCGTCTGCGAGCCGGTGCAGCATGTCACGGCGCGCGATCAGCTCCTCGATCCGTTCGGTGAGCTGCCGCTTGACGTCGGCGAGCGCGGCGGCGAACTGGGCGGCGTCGGCGTCGAGCAGGGGCCCGATCTCGGCCAGCGGCACTCCGGCGGCGGCCAGCGTTCGGACCTGCACCAGCCGCAACAGCTCGGCCGATCCGTACCTGCGGTAGCCGGAGCTGTCGCGTTCTGGCTCCTTCACCAGGCCGAGCTTGTGGTAGTGCCGCACCGTCTTGACGGTGACGCCGACGAATGCCGCCGCCTGCCCGATCGTGACTCCGTTCATCGGCTAAATCCTGTCTTGTGGTCGAGCTCGGCGACAAGTCAGACCCCAGCCGAGCAGGTGGCCCCCCATTCACGTTCTCCCTGATGCACGACCGGAAGGGGTCGCCTCTGAAGGCGTACGGGTCACAGGTGTTCAGCCCGCCGGCTGAGCCGGATCGGCCTGCTCGCCGCAGAACACCTCGTTGACGAGCCTTTGCTGGGCATTCTGGACCGTTGTCGCTATGGACATGTCGGCGTCGGCCACCCAGTTCAGTACGGCGGTCATGGTTTTGCTGCCGTCGGGTGTGATGTACATCAGCGTCGTGGAGCCGACCGTGCCGCCGTTGTGGGTGATGACGGTGCCGCGGCAATCCGTTTTCTGGACGATCACTCCCAGCCCGTACTCGAAGTTCGGGATGCCCGTGGCGCGCGGGGTGCACATCTCGGCCAGCAGTGGGGTCGGCAGGAGCTTGCCGCCTATCAGCGCAGTGATGAACGTGTGGAGGTCCTGGCTGGTCGAGATCATGTCACCGCCGGTGGAGACCCAGGAGGGGTTGTGGCGGGTGATGTCGATCGTCTTGTGCCGGCCGGCATCCTCGTAGCGGTAGTAGATGTGGGTGTGTGGCTCAGGGATCTCCGGCGAGGCGTCCGGCACCACCGTGCCCGACAGCCCGAGCGGCCCCAGGATCCGTTGCTGCATCTCCTCGGCCAGCGAGCGGCCAGTGACCTTCTCGATCAGCAGCCGGGCCAGCACGTAGTTGGTATTGGAATAGCTCCAGCCCGTCCCCGGCTCGAACCGGGCCGGCTTGGACAGCGCCAGTCGTACTAGCTCCTCGGGCCGGTAGGTGTGGAACCGGTTGTCCACCCACTCCTTGCCCGTGGTGCCGTAGGGCACGGGGATACCGTGCACGATCGACCCGTCGTCGTAGACCTCGCCGGTGAAGTTGAACAGCCCGCTGGTGTGCTGCAACAGCATCCGCACCATGATCCGCCGGTCCAGCCCGAACTCGGGCAGGTAGTCGGCCGCCGGGGTGTCCAGCTCGATCTTGCCCTCGGCCACCAGCTGCAGCACCAGGGTCGCGGTGAAGGTCTTGGTGTTGCTGCCGATCCGGGCATGCCCGTTGACCGGCGGCTTGGCGGTCCCGCCCAGCTCGGCCACCCCGGCGCTGCCGGCCCACGCGCCCCGCTCATCGTTGACCCGCAGCGACACCCCGACGAAACCGGACTCGACGATCTCCTCGATCGCCTTGCGCAGCTCCGGGCGATCCTGTCCGGCGATCGGCAGGGTGTTCTTGTCCTGATCGGAAAGGTTGATCGTCATGGTGGTTGCCCTTCAAGGTTGTATGTCCCGGGTCGGCCTCTCGCCGCTGCGCCGAGCTTCCACCCTGACCCAAGGTCAACCTCAACCGTGATCTAGCTCACAGCCGCATGGGGGTTGGAGACAGCATTGGGAGCAATACGCCGTCCCCCGCCGGGTGGCAGTCGCATCTCGCGCGGGAGGTCCGGTGGTGTTCCGTAAGACGATCCCCCACCGGAACACCCGCCAGCCGAGACAGCGCCCCAGGTCAGGGTGTTCCGTATAGGTGTTCCGAGAACCGTTCCGGTCAAGGCCCCCTATCCGGAACACTCGAGCGCGTGAACGGAACCCGCGTCGGCTACGCCCGCTGCTCCACCGACGAACAAGACGTCATCATCCAGACCGAGCAGCTCCTGGCCCTTGGCGTCCCCGCCGACCGGATCTACATCGACCGCGGCTTCTCCGGCACCACCCGCCGCAACCGGAACGGCCTCGACCAGGCCCTCGCCGCCGTCTGGGACGGCACCGTCTTCACCGTGACCAAGTTCGACCGGTTCGCCCGCAACATGGCCGAGGCCAACCAGATCCTCACTGACCTGTCCGGCCGCGGCGTCCTGTTCGGCCTGGGCGCATCCGTCTACGACTGGAACGACCCGTTCGGCCGGCTGTTCCTGCAGACCCTCGCCATGGTCGCCGAGTTCGAGGCCAACCTCGGGCACCTGCGCACCCGCGAAGGCATGGCCCTGGCCAAGAAGAACGGCAAACTCAAGGGCAAGCAACCCAAACTGCCCGAACCCGCCCGACGCTCCATCCGCCGCCGATACGCCGAAGGCGAGGTGTCCCTGGCGGACCTGGCCACCGAGTACAGCGTCGGGCGCTCCACCACCCACCGCATCATCCACAGGCCAGAAATCTCCAGGTAGAGCGATCACAGGCCGAAGGCTGGACGTCACACTTCGCGCAAGATCATTCTCAGCGCCAACGGCTGTTCCTGGGTTCCTCAACCCCGATCCCGGGCAGCAGCACGTCGTTCTGGCGCAGCCAGCGCACCGCGTACTGGAAGCACGCGGTCGGCCCGTCGCCGGTGTTCCAGGCATGCGCTCGCACCTTGCCCGCCAGCTCGGTCTCGGCCGAGGCGAAGTCCTTCAGCCCGAACGCCTTGGCGATCTCCCAGGTGTGTTCCAGCCGCGTCTTGTCCCGCTCGGTGTAACGCTTCACGCAGGAGGGATCCTCGATCCCCAGCTGGGCGGCGACGACGTCCAGGACCTCGTTCGGCACCTCCAGCGGATCGGCCAGGAAGCATCCCAGGTAGCGCACGGTCACGAGCTGTAGGGCGAAGCCGCACCGGATCTGCCGGCCGCGATGCCCCTTGATGAGGGCCAGGTTCTCGTTGTCGAGGAAGAAGATCTTCTCCATCTCGGCCCGGGAGGGCGGACCGTCGTAACGGCCGTACTTCGCCGCTTCTGAGTCGCTCAGGAAGTCGACAGGCATGTACGCAACGTATGACTCAGCAGACAGAACGTCATCAGAGCAACGCAACCATTACCAAACGCTACCTGCCGTCACACAACGTAGATCAAAGTCGCGCTGTGAAATCCACCGGAATCCGGGGCCACCCTCCCCTGCAAGCTGGGAGACGACAGGGGCTCGCTGACCAGTGGGAACCCCGTTAACGCCGGATTCCGTTCCAAATTTCTCTGACCCCCGAGTCCGGCCCCGGCCGATGTCTACGGCCGGGGTGTGGTTCGGTGCTGTGTGGTGTCAGCGGGATGGGGGCGGGCAGAACTTGGCCTCGACCGCCTTGGTGAGGGCGGCGATCGGGTTGTTCCAGTCGCCGTTGATGTTGGTGACGATGGTGTGCTTGCCGTCGCGGCTGCCCATGGCGTAGGTGTAGGAACCGTTGATGGCGCCGCCCATGCCCCAGACGGTTTTGCCGCAAGACAGCTGCTGTTGCCAGGTGCCCATGCCGTACCGGGTGCCGGGGATCCAGCCAGACCCCTCGGTCGAGATGGTGGTGTTCCACATCTCCTTCTGCTGCGCCGGTGGCAGCAGGGTGCCGTCGTGCAGTGCGGCCAGGAAGCGGCTGAGGTCCCCGGTGGTGGACACGACGCCGCCGGCCACCCAGGCGTAGGAGGCGTTCTGCTCGGTGACATCGTACGTTTTGGCGTCGGGGTCGGCTGACCACAGCTTGGAGTAGTGCCGCGGGTGCGGTCCGCGGATCCTGGTCTCCTTGCCCGGCAGGTACGTCCCGGACAGGCCGAGCGGGCGGGCGATCCGCCGGGCGAGCTGCTCGGCGTAGGTGGTGCCGGTCGCCTTCTCGATGATCATTCCCGCGAGGTCGTAGTTGGCGTTGGAGTAGCGGAAGGCGGTGCCGGGCTCGAAGTAGGGCGGGTAGGCCATCGCGACCGCGATCAACTCTTCCGGATTGACCTTGTCGAAGCGGTGTTCGAGGAAGCCGGGCCCGGAGTACTTGTAGAGCATCTTCTCGTCCAGGTACATGTTGTACAGCCCGCTGGTCTGGTTGAGCAGCTGCCGGATAGTGATCTTGCTGCCGTCGTTGCCGTTGCCCGTGACCAGGCCGGGCAGCCACTGCTCCACCGTATCGTCCAGGCTCAGCTTGCGCTCAGCCGCCAGTTGCAGCACCAACGTGGCGGTGAACGCCTTGGTGATGCTGCCGACGCGGAAGCGTTCGGCCGGCGCGCGCCGGTGGCCGGTGGCGGTGTCGGCCACTCCCGCCGCGGCAAACGTCCGCCTGCCGCGGTCGCGCACCTCGGCGACCATGCCAGGAATCCCGGCGGCCACCGTCTCATCCAGCACGGCCTGGACCGCCGAACGGGTCCCGGCGCTCGCGGGGGCGACCGCCACGGCGGAGGCTCCGGCCAACGTCACCGCGGTGACAAGCGTGCGCAAAGTCATCAAAGCGGGCATCAGGATCTCCTGCTGATCGAAAGGATTTGTTAAGGGAGCGCAGCTCAGGCGGCGGGGCGGAAGGCCGCGTGGAGGATGTCGATGAACAGGCCCACGGGTGGCATGCCCCAGTCGCCGTTGACGTTCTGGACGGTGACCAGGTCGCCGTCGCGGGTGCCGTACAGGTAGGACCAGGTGCCGGTGATCATGCCGCCGTGTCCGTAGACGGTAATGCCGCTGGGCAGGGTGACCGAGGAGATGCCCAGGCCGTAGCTGTAGCCGTCGAGCCACTTGCCGTCCGGGACCGGCGTCATGGTGAACATCTCCTCCATCTGGGCTGCGGGCAGCAGCCAGCCCTTGAGCAGGGCGGCGAGGAAGAGGTTGAGGTCTGCGGCGGTGGAGACGAGCTCGCCGACGCCGAAGGCCCAGGCCGGGCTCTGCTCGGTGACGTCATGCACGGGGGCGTCGGCGTCGGGAAGCATGAGCCGGGAGTAGGCGCTGCTGTGGGGGCCGCGGAAGCCTGTCTCGGTGCCGGGGGCGTAGGTGCCGGACAGGTTGAGCGGGCGGGCGATGCGGCGGTCGATGGCCTCGGCGAAGGAGACACCGTCCGCCTTTTCGACGATCATGGCGGCGAGGACGAAGTTGGTGTTGGAGTAGCCCCAGTCCTGGCCCGGCTCGAAGTCGGCCGGGTTCGACACGGCGATCTTCACCAGGTCCTCGGGAGTGGGGTTGTCGAAGCGGTGCTCCAGCAGTTTGGGGCTCCAGTAGCGCTCCAGCATGCCGGCGTCGAGGGTGTAGGCGAAGATGCCGCTGGTGTGGTTGAGCAGTTGCCTGATGGTGATCTTGCTGCCGTCGTGGCCGTTGCCCTGGACCAGGCCGGGCAGCCACTGCTCGACGGTGTCGTCCAGGCTCAGCTTGTGTTCGGCGGCCAGCTGCAGCACCAAAGTTGCGGTGAAGGTCTTGGTGATGCTGCCGACGCGGAACTGCTCATCGGCGGTACGCGTGATGCCGGTGGCGGTGTCGGCCACGCCCTCGGCGGCGAACCACTGCTGAGTGCCGTCACCGACACCGAGGATCACACCGGGGTAGCCGTCCCCGATCACCGCGCGCTGCAGCAAGTTATGGAGGTCGGTCTCGTTCGCCACGTTCAGGCTGGTCGAGGTCTGCGTCGTCATGAAAGTTCTCCTTGACATGTGGGGTGGCAGCGGGCGCCCCGCGCCCTGCCTGTCGATCTTCGCGACACCGCAAAACCTATGTTGCATTCCGACAATCGTCAATCACAGTTTCGTGAAGCAACGAAACTTTCGCACTTCAAAAGCATGAAATCGTTGCGCGGCATTGCGGCTTAATGCAACATTAGATCGGATCGAGTTGCATTGTGTTACGGGCGAAGCGCACACTGTCTCTCGACGGCGGAGCGAGCAGGAGGCGGAACACCGATGCCCGGAGACAGGCTGACCCACCAGGATCGCCGGCAGATCGCCGCTGGGCTGGCCGACGGCCTTACCTACGCCGAGATCGCCCGCCGCCTGCAGCGCCCGACTTCCACCGTCACCCGTGAGGTGATGCGCAACGGCGGTGCCGGCGCCTACCGGGCCGATCAGGCCCACCGGGGGGCCGACCGGCGCGTGCGCAGCCGCGCGACCGCCTCCCTCGCATCGGCGGCTAGCGGCGACACCGACGGGCGCAACCCGGACACGGTGCGGGAGGCGGCCGAGCAACTCACCGAGCTCCTGGTCCAGACAGGCCTGCCGCAGATGATGGCCAAGGTGCTGGCGGCCCTGTACACCACGGACAGCGGCAGCCTCTCCTCCGCCGAACTGGTCAAGCGCCTGCGGGTCAGCCCAGCTTCCATCTCCAAGGCCATCGGCTATCTCGAAGAGCAGCGGCTCATCCGGCGCGAACGTGATCCCCGGCGGCGGGCCGAACGTTACGTCATCGACGACGCCGTGTGGTATCAGGCCATGCTGGCCGCTGCCCACGTCAACTCCCTGCTGGCCGACGCCGCCCGGCAAAGCGCCCGTACCCTCGGCCCGACCACCCCCGCCGGCGTCCGGCTGGATAACATGAGCCAGTTCCTCACCCGCGTCGGCGACGACCTGGCCCGCTCGGCCGAGCACTGGCGCGAGGTCTACGCCACCCCGCAGACAAGCGAGTGCGGGAAGCCTGACGCGTGAGGCCCTCGCCTGCTTGAGCCCTATACGTGGTCTTCAAACGCTGTTACCGCCGTGTGCCCCCGCCGGGACCTGTCGATCTGGCCGCCCCGTGTACGCCGGGCACTGGCGACCGGTGCCTGAACCGTTCGATAGCGGTGACTGGACGCATCACACCGGGGCGAGGGCCCCCACCTCGACAGCAAGGACCCGGCCACCAACGTGTGGTGCGTGCTGGACGCGGCGGGACTGGACGGTCTATATGAGGAGGGCGAACCGGAAAGCAGTCGGGATCGCTCCGGCTACCAGCTGACCGGGCACGGGGACAAGGTGGAGGTCAGTTACGAGGGCCGACGAACTGTTCGCTGGCGTACGAGGACGACGCCCACCAGCCCGACCACCTGGGCTACCGGCTATCTGCTGTTTCGCCGCCGCATCGAGACGGTCATGCTCGGCACCCTCGCCGAGATCCTGATGGCCGCTGGCTTCGGCTACACCTGCCAACCGGCGGCCGGCGAGCGCGCTGCCATGCTGCTCGTGCACTCCAGGTCGGCACCGGGTGAGGAGCCACGGAGATTCCGGACAGCCGTCTTATGGGCGTAGCCTATGCGGCTGTTTGGGTTGAAAGGGACTCGTTGAGTACTTCCAGGGGTGGCCGGTAGCCGAGCGCGGAGTGCAGGCGCCGGTGGTTGTAGAACCCTTCGATGTAGCGGATGACCTGCCGTCTTGCCATGGCTCGGGTGGTGAAGACGAAGCGGTGCAGCCATTCGTTCTTGAGCACGCTGAAGAACGACTCGGCCATCGCGTTTGTCGTAGCAGACCCCGGTGCGGCCGACCGAGCGGCGGATGCCCAGGCCGGTCAGGAAGCGGCCGAACTCGTCGCTGGTGTAGTTCGAGCCGCGGTCGGTGTGGAACACGGTGCCGGGCTGCAGCAGGCCGGTGCCGGCGGCCATCCGGACCGCATCCTTGATTAGCTCGGTGCGATAGTGATCGGCCATCGCCCAGCCCAGGACCGCCTTGCTGTGGCAGTCGATCACGGTGGCCAGGTAGAGGAAGCCCTCCCAGGTGCGGATGTAGGTGATGTCGCCGACCAGCTTGGTGCCCGGCCGGGTGGCGGTGAAGTCGCGGCTGACCAGGTCGGGGATGCCGCGGAAGTCGCCCGCTGCGGTGGTGTGCCGTGCAGCCGCCTGCAGTGATCTCGACAAGCTCATATCACCCAGCAGGGAACTGGACCGCCCCCAGACCAACCCGGCAGATTTCCAGGCAGGAAAGTCCACGCGCATTTACGGCATGTTGGTGCGGTTGCTGTGGAAGCCCCTGCCCGAGTCGTGGCCGGCAGCGGCGTCTCCGCAACCGGCGGGGCTGCGCGGTCTGATCGCCTGGGTGCGGGAGATGGCCGCGGGCATGCCGCAAGACGACGACGTCGAGCGGCGTTCGGCCGCGACCCAGACGACGCGGATGATTTCGTGCAGGACGTGCCCTCGCTCCTGGCCGAGGCCGATAAAGCCGACCCGGCGCAGTCGCTCGGCGGCGCCCGAGATGCTGTGTTCCCATGCGCGGCGGGTCTGCTCGTCGGCGTCGTCGCCGAGCCGCTGCGGGTAGAGGCGGTCGTCGAACTGGTCGACCACGATGCCGAGCCGCTGCGCGTGCCGTCACGCCCGCACACCACAAGGGAAACGGCCCTCGGATAGCTGCGCTTACCCATGGCGCCCGAGGACCGTCCCTATCGCTTCCCGAAACGAAGCAACCACTGCCCGCCCGCGCTTACGAACGGAGTGATTGCTCTCGTGATGACACCTTCGAGGGCCCGGCGGGACCATGCTCGTCGAGTCGATGGGCCTCGGCGGACTAACGTCCAACCGGCGACGTACCGTGGTGATTGTGAACTTAGAGGCATGGGCTGCGGTCGCGGCGGCAGCCATCGCGGCCGTCGCGCTCTACTTCTCCGCAACAGCGGCTATCGCGGCCAAGAGGTCTGCCAGGGAGGCGGCGGCCATTGCGAAGGTGGAGGTGGAGCGGCGGGAGGAGGAACGCGAACGCCGCCATGAGGAACTTGCGCCGCAGTTCTTCGGCGAGATCGAGACCTACATCTCGACCAAATCGGGACGTCGGTACCTGTGGGGCATCGTGACACTCTCCCGCGACTACACGATTGCCATAAAGACAGCACGGGACTGGCTTGGCCCGCATGAGGTCTATGACGTCGCGGCGGGAATCCCGTGCCATGTCAAGATCTATCCCCTTGAGCCAGGCAGCCCCATCGACGCAGAGGTGCGGATCCGCTTCTGGCCGCCAAGGGAGCCGTTCTCCGTACCGCCGGCGACACCTGTTTGGCAGTGCTACTGCCGCCGACCGGAGTGTGCGCCCGGCTACGACGACGTAGCGGTCCCAGACGACCCACGTGTGCTGCGTGCCCTCGGGCGTCAGACGGCTGGCTGGAGGCGTCACTCAGGTCTCACAGTGGGCCCGGGGCATTGGGAAAGGCACGTGCGGCTCGCGCTGCCGCCGGAACTTCGCAGCGAACACAAGTCAGCCGCGGCGGACTGACGTCCAACCGGGGCTCCAAACCGTCCAGTCAGGGCTTACCTGAAGATCAGGAGAGCCTCGCGCACCCTCCGCTGAACCTCCTCGACGATCTTCGGCCCGAACCTGGCACTGCCTTCAACCCTTCCTCGCCGAGGTGTAGCAGGTCGCGCACGGACTCCGCCTCCTGCTCCTCTTCAGCGGCTGCTCGCAAAACTGATATGTAGATGGTGTGCGGCTGACTGCAGGAGGGGCTGTCAGTCTCGCATGGGTCGGCATGGGCGTCTGGAACGCCTGCTCACGCATCTAGGGCGGCACCAGTCGACCACGGCCTGATGTGCCGACGCCAGGCCGGCCTACGCTCCGCGGTGGACGGTCATCGCCACCGGCCCTGCGGGCAGGTCGTCACCGTCTGGTGGCTTTGCTGGCCAGTCAAGCGAGAAATCCGGTCGACAGGCGAGCCCGCGGTGCACTGTGATGGCTCCGGCTACCCGCCGACAGAGCGGGCCGCTCAGGAGCTGCTCTTGGTAACCGCGAGAACCGCGCAGGTCCGCCCGGCGATCAATACCGCACTGGTCAGGGACCTGGTCGATGCGCAGTTCCCGCAGTGGGCCGCGTTGCCTCTGGAACTGCTTGAGCCGGCAGGCTCAGGCCATGTGATCTACCGGCTGGGCGAGAGCCTGTCCGTCCGACTGCCGCGCCATTCCGGTGCCGTCGGACAGGCCGAGAAGGAGTTCGAGTGGCTGCCGCGGCTCGCCCCGCAGCTGCCGCTGGCCATTCCGATACCGGTAGGAGTGGGCGAGCCCGGCTTCGGCTATCCGTGGCGGTGGGCGGTTTCCCGTTGGCTGGAGGGCGAGGTGGCGACCGTCGAGGCACTGGCCGACTCGTCCGCAGCCGCCGTCGAACTGGCAAAGTTCCTAACCGCCCTCCAGCAGTTCGCACCCGAGGACATCCCGGCCGCGGCGGCCCGTGACGAGCTCACGGCCCGGGTGTTGGCCAGCCGGGACCATGCGACGCGGGCCGCCATCGCAGAGGTCGGCGGTGCGTTCGACACCACGGCCATGACCGAGTTGTGGAACACGGCCCTGAGCGCCCCGGGCTGGGATCGCCCTCCGGTCTGGTACCACGGAGACCTCCACACCGGCAACCTGCTGACCGTCGACGGCCGCATCAGCGCGATCATCGACTTCGGTGAGCTCGGCATCGGCGACCCGGCCTGCGACCTGACCATCGCCTTCACCTTGATGTCGGCCGCCAGCCGGACCGCCTTCCGCACGGCGCTCGGCGTGGACGACGCCACCTGGACCCGCGGCCGCGGGTGGGCCCTCGCCACCGGCCTGAACGCCTACATCCATTACGCCGCCGTCCACCCCAGGGTCGCCGCGCAGACCACGCGTCAGATCACCGAGGCCCTCATCGGCTAGGCACCCAAGACTCCTGTCAGATCGCTCCTGTCGCAGGGTTAGTCCGGACGTTGCACGATCGATCGCAAGGTAGGGCCGGACGTCGCAAGGTTCGCGCGGACTGGACAGCACCCGCTGAGGTCGCTGAGGTTCGCTGTCGGCATCACCGTAGTCATCGAGAAGCTGAGTATCCGTTGTTGTTCGCTCATGTCGGTGACGTCGTTGACGATGAGGTTCTGCGGGACAGTGTTGAATGCCGAGGTGTGGACGGCCCGCCGAACTGACGACAGTTGAATAGGTGAGCTCACCAGTCCAGGACCCGCTCCCACTCCGGTTCCAGCGCGTTGCGGACCCGTGCCTGTTGGCAGCGGTCCATCAGCACCGGCGGGGGCCGCCCGAGGGGATCTAACCCTCGGGCGGCCCGGCGTTAGGCAGACAGGGCAAGCCGTCAGTCATCGATTGCCTGGTAGAGGGTGGTCCAGAAGTCGTGGATGGCCCGCGCCGAATCCGGGGTGGACATGCCGGTCTGGGTGAGCAGGATGCCGACGAGCTGGTTGGCCGGGTCGGCGTAGACGGTGGTGCCGGCTCCGCCGTCCCAGCCGAACTGGCCGACGGGCGCGTAGTCGCCGCGGTAGGCGCGCACCGCCATCCCGAAACCCCATCCGCCCTGCTGCCCCTGGCCGTGCGACAAATGGACGACGCTGCGGGCCCAGGTCTGCAAGGCGGTCGTCTGCTCGGGCGTCAGGCGGTGGCTGGTCATCAGCTCAACGGCGGGTCTGGACAGGATGCGCTCGCCGTCGTGCACACCACCATTGAGCAGCATCCGGAAGTAGGCGTGGTAGTCGTCGACGGTGGAGTCGAGCCCGCCGCCGCCTGACTGGAACGCCGGAGGCTTGCTGTGGTGTCCCCCTTCGGCCTCGTCCTCCACGTGGAACTCTCCGGTCTGCCAATCGGGGGCGTACAGGGGCGGCAGCCGGTCGATCTTGTCGGCGGGCACGTGGAAACCGGTGTCCTTCATCCCGAGAGGGTCGAAGATGCGTTCGCGCAGGAACTCCTCGAACGACTGGCCGGTGACCCTGGACACCAGCACGCCGAGCAGGTCGTCGCCGAGGTTGTACAGCCATCGCTCGCCGGGCTGGTACATCAGCGGGAGCGTGCTCAGGCGGCGCATCCACTCGTCCGGCTCCGGTTCGGGCAACAGCCAGCCGTCGGCCTGGCCGTAGACCCCCCGCTCGAAGAACGCGGCCAGCATCGGAGCGGTCCGCGCCGTCATATCCAGTCCGAGCCCCAACGTGTTGGTGAGCAGATCTCGCACGAGGATCGGCCGCCGCGCCGGCACCGTGTCGTCCAGCGGGCCGTCGGGCCGCTTGAGCACCTTTCGGTCCGCGAGCTCGGGCAGCCACCGATCGACCGGGTCGTCCAGCCGCAGTCGGCACTCATCCAGCAACACCATCGCCGCCGACACCGCGACCGGCTTGGTCGTCGAGGCCATCCGGAAGATCGTGTCCCGGCGCATCGGCGCGCCACCGTCATGACGCATCGTCCCGAGCGCCTCGACGTGGGTCTCCTCACCTCGGCTGACCAGAGCGACCAGCCCGGGAATCTTCCCGGACTCCACATGCCGGGCCAGCACGCCGCGCAGCCTGCGCAGCCCTGCGTCGGAAAAGCCAGTTCCCATGATGAATCTCCATAGCTTCCGTGTTCGATCGGCGAGTCCGCCCGCGGGGCGCTCATGGCCTCGGTGGGCTGGGACTTGCGCAGTCCATTCGCCGTGATGGGTCAAAGGGGGCGGGGTGGTGGCGCTGCTCAGAGGCTGCGGGCGTCGATGTTGCCGTAGCCGGTGGTCGCGTGGATGTTCAGGTCAGCGGCGCCGTCGGTGTTCTTGAGCGCGTTGTGAATCCGGCCGTAGCCGGTGCCGGCGTCCAGGGAGGCGGAGGCTCCGGCGGCGGCGCGAACCGACACGTCGCCCATCTGGGTGCGCAGCACGACCGCGCCGTGCAGGGCCTCGTCGATGGTGATGTCGCCGTGTCCGGTGCTGATCTCCGCGGGGCCGCTCAGGCGGCCGATCGAGACGTCACCGCCGGAGGCGGCGACGCGGACGCTCGCCGCCTCGTCGATCTTGATCACGCCCTGCGCGCCCTCGAAGGCGACGTCGCCGAACTGGCCGACGCCCCGGAACTCGGCGCATGAAGACCTCGCCGTGACCTGGGAGCCGGCAGGCAGCTGGACGGTGACCTCGATGGATCCGGAGGGGCCGAAGTACTGGTTCTTCGCCGCTGGGGATTTGATCCGCAGGACGCCGTCGCCGTAGGCGACCTCGGTCTGCTCCGCCGCTTTCACGTCGCGGCCCTTCGAGGCGTTGGCGGGCCGGACCTCGACGGTGGCGTCGGCCCGGCCGGCGGCGATGAACCGCACGCGCCCGGCGGGGATGTCCAGGTCGACGGAGATCGGGGTGGGAGTGTCGAACTTCTGCATCGTACTCGTCCTCTGCGGTCGTCGTTTCTGACATCACAAACGCTACGTTGCTTTCTGGATTTAGGCAACAAAATTGTTGCGTATAATTGCGATTCCTCCAGGTAGGCGGCAAGATATCGTTGCAACAGGGCTAGCTTTAATGCAACGCAAACAATCTTGTTCGTTGCATTGGATGGAGTGCGAACGCTATGCTGGGGGTAGCAGGAAACATGGAGGGAGATCGCGGTGCCGGGAGGCAGACTCACCCAGCAGGACCGCCAGCAGATCGCAATGGGCATAGCCGACGGCCTGGCCTACGCGGAGATCGCCAGACGGCTGGACCGCCCGACCTCGACGATCACGCGTGAAGTGATGCGCAACGGCGGCCCCACCGCCTACCGCGCCAACCTGGCTCACCGCGCCACCGAACGCCGTGCCCACCGGCGCGGGTCAGCCGTACCCCGCGAGCCGCAGGCGCCCGAGCAGGCCCACGGACGCGACCTCGAGGCCGTGCGCGAGTACGAGAAGGTGTTCACCACCCTCCTGATGCAACAAGGCATGCCCAACCTGATGGCCCGCCTGCTGACCTGCCTTTTCACCACCGATGCGGGGAGCTTGACCGCGTCCGAACTCGCCCAGCGCCTCCAGGTCAGCCCGCCGTCTGTCTCCAAAGCGGTCGCATTCCTCGAAAGCCACGGCCTCGTCCACCGCCAACGCGACGGACGGCGCCGCGAACACTACCGCGTCGACGACGACGTCTGGTATCAGTCGATGATCGCCGCCGCCCGAGACAACGCCCAGATCGCCCACACCGCCCGGCAGGGCATCGACATCCTCGGCCCCGACACCCCGGCCGCCGCCCGCCTAAGGAACATGGCCCGTTTCGTCGAATTCGTCGGCGAGAGCATCGCCCGCGCCGCGGAGCAGGCCCGCGAACTCTTCTTCACCCAGCCCGCAACGACCGCGGACGACACGGCCACGCCACGTTCAGACCGCGGCTAGGCGCATCGCCCACAGAGGCTGCCACCATGGATGATCTTGTGACGGCTGCGGGAAGTATGGCGGGTGTTGGCGCCCGGCGGCGAATTGCGATTCTACGAGCACCAGCGCTCCGGCAAGCCCGTGATGGCGCTGGCGGAGAAGCTGATAACCCCCCTCTGGTCGCGAGTCTTCGGGGGCTGCCATCCCGCCCATGACACGGTGGCGGCCATCCAGCAGGCGGGATTCGTCATTGAGAGCCTAGACCGGTTCGCGTTCCGCCGCTTAACTCACGTTCTCGGCGTCACTAGGCCCGCTGCCGGATAGGCCCGAACGAGCCGGCGCGGACGCAGTAAGCCGTCCCCCGGGAATGGCTCATGAGGTCGTCGGATCGCAGGGGTGCGATGCCGACGATCGCGATCCCCGGTACGACCGCGGGTACGCGCCAGGTAAGTCTTTACAACGTGTGTTGACGCCGGCGCACCGTCAGCTCCTCGGTGAGCATGCCACCTGCCATAAAACGTCCCGGCGACTGCGGCGGCCATTAGCAGGGCCAGGGCGCAGGGCGCGAAGGTGATCGCTCCACGCTCAGGAAGAACGCCACCACCAGCGCCCACGCCATGACGCCCGCGTATACGGCGGCGGTGATATCCATGACGGAGGCCGCTTACGTCCGGATGATCAGAGCCACCACGGTCACCCGAGCCTCGGCCGTCCCGGCCAGGAGGGCCGAGACGCCGCAGCTCACCGCCGACAGGACAAGACCGGCGCCTGACCGCTGAGAAGCCGTCATGGCGTAAAGCGATAGCCCATCCCCGGCTCAGTGATCAAATGAGCCGGGCGAGCGGGGTCGCGTTCCAGCTTCTTACGCAGTTGGGCCATGTACTGGCGCAGGTAGTGAGTTTCATTGGAGTACTGACTGCCCCAGACCTCGGTCAGCAGGTAGCGCTGGGGGATGAGCTTGCCGGGATTGCGCAGCAGGATTTCCAGGATGTGCCATTCGGTGGGGGTGAGTCGCACGTCGCCCGAGACGGTCTTGCCGACCAGGTCCACCGTGTGGTGGCCGATCTCGATGCTGGCCAGTTCGGCCTCCCGGATAGCGGAGCGCCGGGAGACGGCGCGGATGCGGGCGAGGAACTCCTCGATGCTGAAGGGTTTGGTCACGTAGTCGTCGGCGCCGGCGTCCAGGGCGTCGATCTTGTCCTGGTTCCCGGCTCTACCCGAGAGCACAACAATCGGAACCTTGGTCCAGCCGCGCAGGCCGTGGATGACGTCCACGCCGTCGATGTCGGGCAGGCCCAGGTCGAGCACGACCAGGTCGGGATGCCACTCAGCGGCCTGACGCAGGGCGGAGGCGCCGTCGTCGGCGACCGCGACCTCGTAGTGGCGGGCGGCCAGATTGATGCGCAGCGCCCGCAGGAGCTGGGGTTCGTCGTCGACGACGAGGACCTTGGTCATGGGGTCACCGCCCTGGACGAGATGGGCATCTGTACGATCATGGTGAGGCCACCCCCGGGGGTCTCCTCGGGGGTGAGAGTGCCGCCCATGGCCTCGGTCAGCCCACGTGAGAGCGCGAGCCCCAGCCCGACGCCGGTGCCGTTCCCCCGGTCGCCGAGCCGCTGGAACGGCTGGAAGACCCGCTCATGTGCCTCCGGTGGGATGCCAGGTCCGCGATCGATGACACGGATCTCCACCACGTCCTCGTGCCAGCTGGCGGTGACCAACACCTTCTCCTCTGGCGGACTGTAGCGCACGGCGTTGGTCATGAGGTTGACCAGCACGCGTTCCAGGAGCGCTGGATCCGCAATGATCTCCGGTAGGTCAAAGGAGATGTCGCCGTCGATGCGGTCGCGCAGTGGGCCGAGGTCGTCGATGGCGCGGGGGACGATCTCCTCTAGGGCGATGGGCTGGAGTGTCAGGCCGAGGACGCCGGCCTGCAGGCGGCTCATGTCGAGCAGGTTCTCCACCAGCCTGTCCAGCCGGTCCAGGGACTCGTCGGCAGTGGCCAGCAGCTCCTCGCGGTCTTCGGCGGTCCAGTCGACGTCTCGGCTGCGCAGGCTCTCGACGGCGGCCTTGGCGGCCGACAGCGGGGTCCGCAGGTCGTGGCTGACGGCGGCGAGCAGCGCGGTGCGCATCTTGTCGGCCTCGGCCAGGGGTTTGGCCTGCTCGGCCTCCTCCTGCAGGCGTTCCTGGCGCAGCGCGACCGCGGCCTCGGCGGCGAACGCCTCCAGCACCCGCCGGTCACTGGCGTCCAGCAGTCTCCCCCGCGCGGCCAACACCAGTTGGTCGCTGATCTTCACGTCGGTGTCGGCCACCGCGGGGCTGGTGCACGGAGCCGCTCCCGACGTGGCGACGATGCGCCACGCGGCGGGTTGCGAGGTGTCGTCCGGGGTGGGCTCGCCGACGCGTTCGAGCAGGGTGACCGAGTCCAGGGCGAAGGTCTCACGCAGCCGGCCGAGCAGCGCCGCCAGCGCCGCCTCGCCGCGTAGGACATGCCCGGCGAGGGTGGACAGCACCTCGGCGTCGGCGCGGGCGCGCGCGGCCTCCCTGGTACGCCGCGCCGCCAGGTCGACGATCGCGCTGACCGCGGCGGCGACCAGGACGAACACCACGAGGGCGAGGAAGTTCTCCGGGTCGGCGATGACCCAGGTGTGATAGGGCGGAGTGAAGAACCAGTTGAGCAGCAAGAACCCGCCGACCGCCGCAGTGATCGCCGGCCACGTGCCGCCGATCAGGGCGACGCCGATGACCAGGCACAGGAACAGCAGGATCTCGCTGGGCAGCGAGATCACGTCCCGGAAGGGGGTGAGCGCGGCGGTCAACAGCGGCAGGCCGGCCACCGCCAGCCCCCACCCGGCGAGCCTGCGCTTCCTGGTCAAGGCTGCTCGGGAGCGTTCGGGTCGCCTGCGGCCTTTCTTGGCCTCTTCGTGGGTGACCAGGTGGACGTCGATGGGGCCGGACAGGGCGGTGGTCTCCACTCCGACCCCCCGGGCAAGGATTTGGGCGAAGCGGCCGCGCCGGGAGGCGCCCAGCACGAGCTGGGTGGCGTTGACGCCGCGGGCGAAGTCGAGCAGGGCGCGGGGGATGTCGTCGCCGACGACCTGGTGGTAGGTGCCCCCCATGCTCTCGGCCAGGGCGCGCTGGCGGGCCAGGTTGGCAGGGTCGCCGCCAGCCAGCCCGTCGGAGTGGGTGATGTGGACGGCCAGCAGGTCGGCGCCCTTGGTGCGGGCCGCGATGCGGGCGGCCCGGCGTACCAGCGTGTCGCCCTCCGGACCGCCGGTCAGCGCGACCACCACCCGTTCACGGGCCTCCCACGTGGCGGCGATGCCGTGGTCGGCGCGGTAGCGGTCGAGCTGCTCGTCCACCTTGCCCGCCACCCACAGCAGCGCCAGCTCGCGCAGCGCGGTGAGGTTGCCGACGCGGAAGTAGTTCGACAGCGCCGCATCCACCTTCTCGGGCGCGTAGACGTTGCCGTGCGCCAGCCTCCGGCGCAGCGCCTCGGGCGACATGTCGACCAGCTCGATCTGGTTCGCTCGCCGGACTACCTCGTCGGGTACGGTCTCGCGCTGCGGGATGCCGGTGATCTGGTGGACGACGTCGTTGACCGATTCCAGGTGCTGGATGTTGACCGTGGAGATGACGTCGATGCCGGCGTCCAGGATCTCGTCGATGTCCTGCCAGCGCTTGGCGTTCTTCGAGCCGGGCACGTTGGTGTGAGCCAGCTCGTCGATCAGCGCCACCTTCGGCCGGCGGGCGATGACCGCATCCACATCCAGTTCGGTGAATGTGGCCCCGCGGTAGACCAGCGTCTTGCGGGGGATGACCTCCATACCCTCCAGGAGGGCGGCGGTGCGGGCCCGGCCGTGGGTCTCGACGAAGCCGACGACTACGTCCCGGCCCCGCTCGAGCCCGCGGCGCCCCTCGCCGAGCATCGCGTACGTCTTGCCCACCCCGGGGGCCGCCCCGAGGTAGACCCGCAGCCGGCCCCTCCTCATGACCGATCCAGAGCCAGGTTGAGTTCGAGCACGTTGACGGCAGGCTCCCCCATGAAGCCCAGCGCCCGGCCGGTGGTGTGCTCCGCGATCAGCGCCTTGACCCGGTTGAGCGGCAAGCCGCGCTCCTTGGCCACGCGAGGCGCCTGCAGCTCGGCGTAGGCAACGGAGATGTGCGGGTCGAGGCCGGAGCCGCTGGCTGTGACCGCGTCGGCTGGCACCTGGACCGTCGTCACGTTCCCGTGCACGGGCACGGTCTTTCCGGCCGCGTAGTTCTCGCCCGGCTTGGCGCACTCCACCTTCAGCCCTTGGTAGGTGGTGATGAAGGGGGTGGCGGGGCATGCCTGGTTGACGCTGACGGCGTGGTCGGGGAAGACCTTGAGCACCGCGCCGACCCCGTCCGGTGTGCAGTACGGGCGGGCGCCGCTGACGCCCTCCAGTTCCCCGACTGCCTTGGATCGGGCGCAGACCTGGGTGAGCAGCGACTGTTTGCCCTCGTCCGGGTTGCCGTCGGCGTCCTTTGCGCCGGGTACCGGCAGCGTGTCGGCGATGTCTTCGGGGCCGAGGTTGCTGGCCGCGGTGGAGGTTGGGTCGTAGCCGTCGCCGGCCGCCGAGGGTCGTGACTGGAAGTACTTCTTGACTGGGTTTCCGTCGGCGTCGGTGAAGGACTGCCCGATGAGCGCGCTGCCGACGACCTTGCCGTCCTTCTGGACGAGGGAGCCGTTGGCCCTGTCGTTGAACAGCGCCTGGGCCACGCCGGTGGCCAGGAGCGGGTAGATGATGCCGGTGACCACCGTGAGCACGAGCAGCGCGCGTATCGCGGCCACGTGCTGGCGGACCCAGCTGGGCATGCGGTCCATTTATGACATCCCCGGAAGGAACTGGATCAGTAGATCGATGAGCTTGATGCCGATGAACGGGACGACGATCCCGCCCAGGCCGTAGACGTACAGGTTGCGCGACAGGAGTTTGGAGGCGCTGGAGGGCCGATAGCGCACGCCGCGGAGGGCGAGCGGGATCAGCGCGATGATGACCAGCGCGTTGAAGATGACCGCGGCCAGGATCGCTGACTGCGGGCTGGCCAGGCGCATGATGTTCAGCGTGTCCAGGCCCGGGTAGACCGCTGCGAACATGGCCGGGATGATCGCGAAGTACTTGGCGATGTCGTTGGCGATCGAGAACGTCGTCAACGCGCCCCGCGTGATGAGCAGTTGCTTGCCGATCTCGACGATCTCGATGAGCTTGGTCGGGTTGGAGTCGAGGTCGACCATGTTCCCGGCCTCCTTGGCGGCGGAGGTGCCGGTGTTCATCGCCACGCCGACGTCCGACTGCGCCAGGGCGGGGGCGTCGTTGGTGCCGTCGCCGGTCATCGCGACCAGGCGGCCGCCCTCCTGCTCCTTCCTGATCAGTGCGAGCTTGTCCTCGGGCGTGGCCTCGGCCAGGAAGTCGTCCACCCCGGCCTCGTCGGCGATGGCCTTGGCGGTCAGGGGATTGTCGCCGGTGATCATCACGGTGCGGATGCCCATCCGGCGCATCTCGTCGAAGCGTTCCCGCATGCCCTGCTTGACCACGTCCTTGAGGTGGATCACCCCCAGCACCTTGCCCTTCTCGGCCACCACCAGTGGGGTGCCGCCGGAGCCCGAGATGCCGTCCACGAGATGGCCGATGTCGTCGGTGGGGTGGCCGCCGGCATCGCGTACCCACTTCATGACCGCGGTTGCCGCGCCCTTGCGGACCTCGCGGCCGTCCAGGTTCACCCCGGACATGCGGGTTTGCGCGGTGAACGGCACCCACTCGGCGTGGGACAGCTCGCCCGGCTGCCGCTCGCGCAGCCCATAGTGCTGCTTGGCGTAGACCACGATGGAGCGGCCCTCGGGGGTTTCGTCGGCCAGGCTGGACAGCTGCGCCGCCTCAGCCAGGTCGGCCTCGCTCACCCCGTTCACCGGAACGAACTCGCTGGCCTGCCGGTTGCCCAGCGTGATGGTGCCGGTCTTGTCCAGCAGCAGCGTGGAGACGTCCCCGGCGGCCTCGACCGCGCGGCCGGACATCGCCAGGACGTTGCGCTGGACGAGCCGGTCCATGCCGGCGATGCCGATGGCCGACAGCAGCGCGCCGATTGTGGTCGGGATCAGGCAGACGATCAGCGACACGAGCACGATGCCGGTGACGCCGTCGCCGGTGAGTGCGAGCGAGTCGGCCACGCCCGGGTTGATGGATTTGGAGTAGATCGCCAGGGGCTGCATGGTGGCGGTGGCGACCAGGAAGATGATGGTCAGGGCGGCGAGCAGGATGTTGAGCGCGATCTCATTCGGCGTCTTCTGCCGGTTCGCGCCCTCCACCAAAGCGATCATGCGGTCGATGAAGCTCTCGCCGGGCTTCTGGGTGATCTGGGCGATGATCTTGTCGGACAGCACCTTCGTGCCGCCGGTCACCGCCGAGCGGTCGCCGCCGGACTCGCGGATCACCGGCGCGGACTCGCCTGTGATGGCTGACTCGTCCACCGACGCGATGCCCTCGATCACATCGCCGTCCCCGGGGATGATCTCCCCGGCCTCGACGATGACGAAGTCGCCCTGCTTGAGTTCGGGAGCGCCTACTACGTCCCACTGGCTGTGGTCGTCGCTGCTTTTGAGCCTCCGGGCGGTGGTGTCGCGCTTGGCCGCCCGCAGGGTGGCCGCCTGGGCCTTGCCACGTCCCTCGGCCACGGCCTCGGCCAGGTTGGCGAACACGACGGTCAGCCACAGCCACACGACGATCGCCCAGGCGAACCACGACGGGTCGAGGATCGCCAGGACAGTGGTGAAGACCGCGCCGATCTCGACGATGAACATCACCGGGTTGCGCCATAGCGTGGCGGGGTTGAGCTTCTTGAGCGCGTCCGGCAGGGACTTGATCATCTGTTTGGGGTCGAGCAGGCCGCCGCCGACCCGGGCATTCTTGTTCTTGGGAGCCGGCGCCTGGCTCGGGGGTTCGAGCACGTGCGTTGACATGTCTACGAAAGTCCTTCTGCGAGCGGTCCGAGCGCCAGCGCCGGCAGGAACGTGAGGGCGACCAGAATGATCGTCACGCCGACGACCAGGCCGACGAACTGCGGCCGGTGGGTCGGCAGGGTGCCGGCGGAGGCGGGCACGGGCGCCTGCTGAGCCAGCGACCCGGCCAGCGCCAGGGCCAGCACGATCGGCAGGAAGCGGCCGAAGGCCATGCACAGGCCGAGCGTGGTGTTGTGGAAGGTGGTGTTCACGCTGACGCCGGCGAAGGCCGAGCCGTTGTTGTTGGACGCCGATGTATAGGCGTACAGGATCTCGGACAACCCGTGCGGGCCGCTGTTCAGCATCGCCGCGCGGCCGGTCTCGGTGGCCATCGCCACGGCCGTGCCGACCAGCACCAGCATCGGGGTGACCAGGAAGTACAGCGAGGCCAGCTTGATCTCGCGGGCGCCGATCTTCTTGCCCAGGTACTCGGGGGTACGGCCGACCATCAGGCCCGCCACGAACACGGTGATGACGGCGAGGATCAGGATGCCGTACAGGCCGGCGCCGACTCCGCCGGGGGCCACCTCGCCGAGCAGCATGTTGAAGATCAGCATGCCGCCGCCGAGCGCGGTGTAGGAGTCGTGGAAGGAGTTCACCGAACCGGTGCTCGTCAGCGTGGTCGCGGAGGCGAACGTGGCGGAGTTGGAGGTGCCGAAGCGCATGTCCCGACCCTCCACCGCGGCGCCGATCGCCTGCGGCACGGTGCCGCCGGCACTCAGCTCGGCCCACTGGGTGACACCGATGCTGATGATGGCGATGATCGCCATCACGCTCACGATGGCGTAGCCCTGGCGGTTGTCGCCGACCATGCGGCCGAACGTGCGCGGCAGGCTGAACGCGATCACCAGCAGCAGGAAGATCTCCAGCCAGTTGGTCCACGTCGTCGGGTTCTCGAACGGGTGGGCCGAGTTGACGTTGAAGATGCCGCCACCGTTCGTGCCCAGATCCTTGATCGCCTCCTGCGAGGCGACCGCGCCAGGGGTAAACGTCTGCTGACCGCCCGTCAGGGTGGTCCACGTGCTGTGATCGGCGAAGGTCTGGATCACGCCGCCGGCCACCAGCACCAGCGCCGCGACGAACGCGATCGGCAGCAGGATGCGGATCGTGCCGCGGACCAGGTCCACCCAGAAGTTGCCCAGCGTGTCGGTCTTCTTGCGGGCGAAGCCGCGTACCAAGGCGATCGCCACCGCCATGCCGACGGCCGCGGAGACGAAATTCTGAACAGCCAAGCCCGCGGTCTGCACCACGTGACCCATGGTCGACTCGCCGGAATAGGCCTGCCAGTTGGTATTGGTGACGAAGCTGACCGCCGTGTTCCAAGCCAGCGCCGGCTCCACCGCCTTCATCCCCAAAGACAGAAACAGGTGCTCCTGCAGGCGCTGCAGGCCGTACAGGAACAGGATCGAGATCATCGAGAACGCCAGCACGCTACGCGCATAGACGCCCCAGCGCTGCTCGCCGTCAGGCTGGACGCCGATCAGCCGGTAGATCACCCGCTCGGCGGCGTTGTGCTTGGTGCCGGTGTAGACGCGATACATGTAGTCGCCCAGCGGCTTGCAGCACAGAGCCAGGGCGAGCAGCAGGGACGCGATGAACAGGATCCCGGCCAAAGTCGGGGACATCAGAAACGCTCCGGGAACAGCAGAGCCGCGACCATGAAGACCACCAGGCCGACGACCACGACAAGGCTGGCAGCGTTGACGGCGCTCACAGCCGCTCCACCGCCTTCACGACCAACCCCAAGACCACGAAGACCGCGATCGTCAGGGCGACGAAGATGACGTCCGTCATCCCCACTCCTCAATCTGGACAGGTTCGTTTCCGCCGTCCCTAACCGGACGGCTTCAAGGCAAGCAAATCCTGGGATTTGGGGGGTTTGGCCGTTCTTGACGGGATCCATACGGGTACGGCCCAAATATTGATGGCATCCCTACGCTCCGGCCCCGCGCGGGCCTGCTCGGCGCATCGGGCCTACGCTGTCATTCGCCCATCCCGCCAAGCACCTCGATCGCGTCCGGGCGATCAAGATCACTCACGTCCTTGAACCGCGCGGCACCCACAGCACTCTTTGACGACCTACCTACTCGCGATTGTCGTCCGGTAGGTGTGCCCTGGTGCACCGGGAAGTCTGGTCGGCATTCGCGAGCGGGTGATCGAGGAGGGCTCTATCGTTGCCCAGGTGACCTGGAAGGACGAGGTCGGGGCCAGCGTGGCGGCCGGGTGCGCGCGCCGCTGGACCACATATCCGACACGCGCGCCCGGATCTGGCTCGACGCCCATCGGCGGCCGGCGCTACGCCCGTTCGGGCCGGTGCAGATGATTTTCTGCTTCCTGCTTGCCGGTGTCTCGGCGAGCGGGGTGACCGGGCTGGCGTTGTGGCGGGCTCGCCTGGTGGGGCACTGGCGGGTGGCCCGGAAGGCGATCAGCGAGCTGGACGGACGGTGGCGCGACTACGCGCGCAACGGGTGATCGGGTTACCGACCTCATACCTGACTCTCCGGACACAGGGAGGAAGACAAGATTCAGTAACTGCGGAACCCGGACCCCGGCCCGGTCGTTCAGGCGGACGAGGGGTTCAATCCTTTGATGCCGGGAGAACGACCGTGGTCTTCAAGCGGATGCTCAGTGCCTTTGGCGCAGGTGGGCCCTCGTTGGTTGCTTTCCTGGCCACGCACCGGACGCAGCCCGGCGGCACGCTGTCCGGTGAAGTACGGCTGATGAGTGGCCAGTTCGACGCTGAGATCGACCAGATCGGTCTCGGGTTGCTTGCCCGAGTCGGAGCAGCGCAGGATGGCGAACAGACCGGGCTCACGGAGTTCGCGAACGCTCAGATCTCCGGCCCGTCAGTCCTTCGTCAGGGCGAGGAACGGACGATTGAGTTCCAGGTCGCCGTGCCCTGGGAGACCCCGATCAGCGAGATCGGCGGCCGGCATCTGGCCGGAATGATGCTGGGCGTGCGTACCGAAGTGACCGTCGCCATGGCGGTCGACAAGGGCAGCCCCGACATGATCGCTGTCACTCCCGCACGGTCGCAGCTCCGCGTCCTGCAGGCGTTCGCGCAACTCGGTTTCTTCTTCAAGTCCGCTTCCCTGCGAGCCGGTCGGCTGAACGGCGTGCACCAGGACCTGCCGTTTTACCAGGGGATCGAGTTCTATCCCCCCGCGCATCTCGCCGGAGCCGTCCACGAGGTCGTGCTGGCGTTCGTCCTGAGCTCGTCCGGATTGAACGTGGTCTTGGAAGCCGGCCAACATGCGGGCCGCCTTTCCTCCGGCGATGCCGCTGGATGTTTCCAGATGAGTCATGACGAAGCCCTGCATACCGACTGGTCCAGTGAGATCGACCGATGGCTGGCCGGCCTGGCTCATCACGCCCGTGGCGGGAAGCGCGGGCACCACCAAAGCTAGTGCGATCACGGGTGTGCCCTGCCAAGAGCCGTCTCGGACGGCTACGGGCACATACGTTTTCTTGACGCCCCCTCCTCACCGATAACCCTTCTGACCTGGGTAAAGTGCGGTGCGACTTTGCGCCGTTTGATGAAGGGTGACCGAAATGGTGCTGGCGAAACGGCCGGCTGCCGCGGAAGGAACGCTGCGTTCCTGGCTGCTCCAGGGCCTGCAGACCGACCGTAAACAGATCGAGCACGGTCCCCACGTCAAGCACCCGTGGTGGCGGGTGATGTGCCTGACCGGCGTCGACTACTTCTCCACGTTGGGCTACCAGCCAGGCATCGCGGCGCTGGCCGCCGGTCTGCTGTCGCCGCTCGCCACGTTGTTCCTCGTGGCGCTGACGTTGCTGGGCGCGCTGCCGGTTTACCGCAGGGTCGCCGCCGAGAGCCCACACGGGCAGGGCTCGATCGCGATGCTGGAAAAGCTCGCCCCGCAGTGGTGGGGCAAGCTGTTCGTGCTGGCGCTGCTCGGCTTCGCGGCCACCGACTTCGTGATCACGATGACGCTGTCGGCCGCGGACGCGACCGCGCACATCCTGGAGAACCCGTTCTGGCCCGAGGCCCTGGCCGGGCAGCGGGTGATCGTCACGCTCGTGCTGCTGGCGGCGCTCGGCGGGGTGTTCCTGCTGGGCTTCAGCGAGGCGATCGGCATCGCCGTCCTGCTCGTGTTCGTCTACCTGGCGCTGAACGCCGTGGTGGTGGCCGTCGCCCTGTTGCACGTGGTCGAGGCGCCACAGGTCGTGGTGGATTGGCAGCACGCGCTGAGCGTGGACTTCTCCAGCCCGCTTGCCATGATCGGGCTGTCGCTGCTGGTGATGCCGAAGCTGGCGCTGGGCATGTCCGGGTTCGAGACCGGCGTGGCGGTGATGCCGGTGGTCAAGGGCGACATCCAGCAGCGGATCGCCGGCACCAGGCGCCTCCTCACCGTCGCGGCGCTGATCATGAGCGTCTTCCTGGTCTTCTCCAGCTTCGTCACGACCGTGCTGATTCCGCATGCCGAGTTCGAGGACGGCGGCAAGGCGAACGGACGGGCGCTGGCGTACCTGGCGCACAGCTATCTGGGGGACTGGTTCGGCACCGCCTATGACGTCTCCACGATCGCGATCTTGTGGTTCGCCGGGGCCTCGGCGATGGCCGGGCTGATCAACCTGGTGCCGCGCTACCTGCCCCGCTACGGCATGGCGCCGGAGTGGACGGGCGCTGTGCGGCCGCTGGTGATCGTGTTCTCGCTGATCGCGTTCGCCATCACGATCATGTTCGACGCCGACGTGGACGCCCAAGGCGGCGCCTACGCAACCGGCGTGCTGGTCCTCATGCTCTCCGCAGCGGTCGCCGTCACGCTGTCGGCCAGGAAGAAGCGCCAGCACGTGGCGACGGCCGCGTACGCCACGATCAGCGCGGTGCTCGCCTATACGCTCGTCGACAACGTCATCGAGCGGCCCGACGGCGTCAAGATCGCCTCCTTCTTCATCGCGGCCATCATCATCACCTCACTGATCTCCCGCGCCACCCGCTCCACCGAACTCCGCGTCACCGAAGTGCACCTGGACTCCCTCGCCGAGCAGTTCATCAACGAGGCCTGCGGCGACATCCACGTGATCGCCAACGAGCCGCACACCCGCCACCAGGCCGAGTACACCGACAAGCTCCGTGAGACCTGGCTCAACCACCGGCTGCGCAGCTCCGAGCCGGTCCTGTTCGTGGAGGTCACGGTGCCGGACGCCTCGGAGTTCGAGACCGAACTGCACATTAAGGGCGAGGAGCGGTACGGCCACAAGATCCTCACCATCGAGAGCTCGGCCGTGCCGAACACGCTGGCCGCCCTGCTGCTCTACCTGCGCGATCGGACCGGCTCGGTGCCGCACATCTACTTCCACTGGACCGAGGGCAACCCGGTCGTGGCCATGCTGCGTTACCTCCTCTTCGGCGGCGGCGACGTGCCGCCGCTGACCCGGGAGGTACTCCGCCAGGCCGAGCCGGACCTGGAGCGCCGGCCACACGTCCACGTCGGCTGACAGCCGTATCTATGGCGTAGTTATTTAGGATGTTCGCGTCAAAAACGCATATGAATGGATGTAGCCGTCTCGGTGGCCGCCGGAGTGGCCCCGCCTTCAGAGATGCAACAGGGTGCGACCTCGCCAGGCGGGGCGTTTATTCAGTCGGCTTCGTTCGCGTATCACGCTCCAGGCGCATGTAATAGCCGGTGTAAATCCCCAGCCCCAGAACTCCGGCAGCCGAGACCACCACTCCGGCGATCCACGTCATGTGCCAGAAGGCAGCAACGATACCGGTGCAGGCGCTCAAGATCGCCACGCCTTTGGCGACGGAAGAGAAGTTCGAATTGCTCATGTGGCGATGCAGGACTTGCACCTTATTGACCATCACAAGGAACGCCAGGAGCGGGATGGACAGGGAGAAGGCCACCACGCAGACCATGGCGGACACATCAAGGGATGCCTCAGTGAGAAACGGCTGTACCAGAACGATCCCGATGCCGATGAGTCCGAGATAAATCAGGTTGTCCTGCTGGAGTACATTATCTTTCTGCCTCCAATCCTCGCTCATCGGCGGCTTTCCTCTCGAATCCCAAATGACACGGCACCACCATAGTCTCCTTACAGACCCCGCAGTCGTCGGCCAGACGTTCATCGCCCACTGCCGAGCCCATGTTCAAGAGCTCGCCCGCGTCGCGTGCCGGCTCCGAACCCGTTTGACCGCGAAGGCTCGCGCAGGTACGCGTGCGAGAACGTGACAGTACAGGGTGAGGCTGGGCGTGTGGCCATGCCGCTTCACGAAAGACGAAGCCGGGAGCCGGTGGTGCCGGCTGTCAGCCGCCGACGTGGATGCCGGGCCGGCTGGCGGGGTCGGGCTCGGCCTTGCGGATGATCTCCCGGACCACGGGTGGCGTGTCACCGCGGCCGAGCAGCAGGTAGCGCAACAGATGGGTCAACGGGCTGCCCTCGGACCACTCGAAGTAGCAGTGCGGGCGCAGGCCGGTCGCATCGCGCAGGGCCAGCAAGATGGCGGCGATGGCGTTGGGGGCGGCGGGGCTGCCGGTCCGAAGGATCTTGTGGCCGCCGACCTCGATGCCGCGGACCTGGAGTACGTTGCTGAACTCCGACGGGTCGATGACGTCGATTTCCAGGAACAGCACATCAGCTGACCCGGGGACGGGGTTCATGCCGCGTTGCTCGGCCTCCTTGGCCGCGTATTCGGCGGGATCGCCGCTCTGGCGACGGTTGGCGATGAGATTCAGCGCGCCGTCGAACGCGATGGAGTCGGTGATGAACCGCCGGGCGGCGGCATCGAACTCGATGCGATCGGCGCGCAGCTCCGTGGTGCGAGAAATTCGGGAAATCAGCGAGATGGCGATGATGCCGAGGATGAAGAAGAAGGAGATGGTGATGCCGTCCGGCTTCTCCCTGATGTTCTCCACCAGCGCGTACAGCAGCACCAGCGTGAGCACGGTGAAACCGGCGATGGCGGCCCGCTGCCGCTTGCGGACGGCGGAGATCGTCACCGCGAACGCTCCGGAGACCATCATGGCCAGGATGCCCGTGGCGTAGGCGCCGGCCTGGGCGTCCACGTCGGCGTTGAAGGCGATGGTCAAGGCGACGCAGATGAGCGTGTAGACCAGCACGACCGGGCGTACCGCACGACCCCACTCGGGTGCCATGCCGTATCCGGGCAGGTAGCGCGGCACGATGTTGATCAGTCCGGCCATCGCCGAGGCGCCGGCGAACCAGAGGATGAGGATCGTGCTGATGTCGTAGGTGGTGCCGAAGGCGTCGCCCAGGTACTCGTGTGCCAGGTAGGCCATGGCTCGTCCGTTGGCCTGGCCGCCGGGTTGGAACTGGTCCGCGGGGATGAGCACGGTGGTGACGAAGCTCGTGGCGATCAGATAGACGCTCATGATGAGCGCGGCGGCGGTCAGCAGCTTGCGCGTGTTGGCGATGCGCGAGACCAGGCGTTGCGCAGGATCCTTGCCCTCGGCCGCGACCAGCGGCATCATGCTGACCCCGGTCTCGAATCCGGACAATCCCAGCACCAGCAGGGGGAAGGCGAGGATCGCCGGGCCGATGACGCCGCCGAACCCTCCCCGCCCCTCGACCAGGGCATCAGTCCAGGTCGGTATCAGCTCCGGCGTCGCGAAGACCTGCGCCAAGCCGACACCGACGACGACGGCGTTCAACGACAGGAAGAGGACCACCAGCGGGATCGCCACGCCGACGGCCTCGGTGAAGCCGATCAGGAACACCCCGCCCAGCACCAGCAGCAGCACCACCGTCAGCGCGACCTCGTGGCCGTGCAGGAAGCTCGGGAAGAACGGATTCTCCACGACGTGCACGGACGCGTCCGCCGCCGACAGCGTGATCGTGATGATCCACGACGTGGCCACGAACCCCAGCAGCACCAGGACGAACAGCTTGCCGCGCCAGAACGGCAGCAGCCGCTCCAGCATGGACACCGACCCCTGGCCGTGCGGGCTCTCCTTGGCGACCCTGCGGTACATCGGCAGCATGCCCAGCAGCGTCAGCGCCACGATGAGCAGCGTGGCCAGCGGCGACAGCGCGCCGGCCGCCAGCGCGGCGATGCCCGGCAGGTAGGCCAGCGTGGAGAAGTAGTCGACGCCGGTCAGGCACATGACCTTCCACCAGGACTGAGGCTTGGCGTGCCCTTCCTGCGTCTCCGGGCCGACCGGCTGGACCTGATGCCGCAGCAGCCACCGCGCCAGCCCGCTCGCCGACGGCGCCGGACGCCTCGGACTGTCGACCACCTCGGGGACGGCCAATCCGCCGGTGCCGCTCATTTTGACTCCCCATCACATCCGACACGGCTCCCGCGCCACAGGTTGGACCGCCCCAGGCTAGAACTTCCGATCAGTGACCCCAAGAGCGCCCCCGGGAATGTCGCCTTTCCCGCATGTCACGGCTGTACTCAGCATCTTCCCGATCTTCCGTCTATCGCTACTCGCATCGCACCGTACGCCCCGAAAGGCGTACCCGCCATGCCGAGGGTGAACGCCCTTCTCGCCGCCCCGGCCATCCCTCCACCGGAGCCGCATTCCCCCTGAAGTCCAGGCGTGCGGATCTTCTGGCGGTGTGGTCAGTCGTTGGGTGCCCGGCCTGGAGGAGTTGTCACGCGTACACCGGGCGAGGCTGGCGAGCGCCGACACTTGGCCACGCCGCGCTTTCGTCTTCGCACCACCGTGCCTGAAGATCTGACCGGTCACCGCCTTGGGTCGGTGGTCAGGCTGACCAGTCAGGAGATCGGCGCTGCAGAATGGCTCTGTGCCTACCCACGTGCTCAACGCAGAGCTGAAGAAACCGCAGGCTCTCGACGCCGCGTCCTGGGCAGCGATCGAGGACCCGCTGAACCGGCTGAAGAAGGCAGTCGGTGACAACGACCGCCCCTTGATCGTCGGCTCGGCCAAGGAACTGGTGGAGGCCACCGCCCGCGTGATTCTCCAGGTGCGTGGCAACCCCGCCGGCAGTGGCGAGGAGTACGACAAGGTCCTGTCGACCGCCCACAAGCTCATCGAGCACCAGCCCGGCCCGGACATCGCACTCGATGCACCTGTACGGCAGGCAGCGAACTCAGCCCGCAAGCTGGCCGGCACTCTACGCGACCTTCGGAACACGTACGGCACTGGGCATGGCCGGGCCACCCTTCAGCCGATCGCAGATGAGGTCCTGGAGACCTGCGTCGACGGCGCTTTGCTGTGGACGCGCTGGGCCCTGCGCCGTCTCCAGCACCTCCTGCTCGGTTCTCTCCAGCCACTGATCAACGACCTCCGGGCCGCCTCTTTCACCATGGGAAGCCTTGCGAGCCGCCTCCAGTCAGCCAACCTTCCGAAGCTCAACCCCGAGGATCAGCGAGCACTCGGAGTTGCCGTGGGACAGCGCGCCGCAAGCAATACCTTCACGGTCCGTATCGACGGAGTAGAGGCCTGTGCCGAAAGCCAGGACGATTCCGTATGGCCGCTCGCCTATCGTGAGGGCCTTACAGAGGGGTTGTTCATCGACCAGTTCGGCCAGACGCAGGTGGACGACTCGCGGCTGGGAGTACGACTGGCAGCCGAAGTATTGCTCCCACATCCTGATGCCGCACGAGTGGTGGATGATCTGAGGACGAAGCTGGCGACTTCCGCCTGGTCATCTGGATTCGCTCGCCAATGGCAGGAGGTTGTCGCGGAGATGCGCCTGCACAAGGACGTCCTGCGCACGGAAGAAGCGCGTAGAGCATGGCTTGAGATTACCGAAAACTTCGCGGCACGGGGCATGGAGTGACTTCTATGTCTTACCTTGTTGAGCCGGGTACGCATGCGCGGGGATCATCGATGCCACAGCGGCTCTCAACACACCGATTGAGGTTCGCCTCTTCGCGAGACCGCTGAAGCCTCACGCTGGCCATATAGGCCAGGGCGCGATCGGCTCCTCTAAGTAAGCGGATATCCATTGTGGCAATACACGGCGAGTTCGGTTGGGAGCGCGTGGAGTGCGGCGCGCACTCGGCGGCATACGTAGGGGCGCAGTAGTTTGGGCATCTCTGCCGGGCCGGCGAGGCGGAGGTCGGCGAGTTCGGGATCGACGACATGCACTTGCGCAAGTTGCCGATGCTCAAGAATCCCGCCGTCGAAGATGAACATCAGGGAGTCATCCCACGGTCCGTGAGGTGGTACCCAGTCCACGACCAGCAAGCGGCCGATTTCAAGGTCGAGACCGAGTTCCTCCTTGAGCTCTCGACGGGCGGCCGCGGCGGGCGCCTCGTTGGCTTCGGCCATGCCGCCGGGGAGGTCCCAGTCCGGCTTGTAGGTCGGGTCCACAAGGAGCACGTGGCCGTGTTCGTCGCGGATCAGGACGTCGGCGCCTACTCGCTTCCGGGGTTGGCGGGCGTTGCCTTCGGCGAGGTAGGCGTTCCAGGCCTTGGGGTCACGTTCGTAGAGCGGTGCGTCGGAGCTCACCTGGAGTACCTCCTTACTGGTACATCCAGCATCGCTCGCGATGCGCGTGCTCCAGGACCTCAAGGCAGTCGGCGACGTTTGCTTGGCCTCGATGTGCTTGCAACTGCTCATGAAGATCGGCAAGCTGCTGGGTGACGAGAAGTGAGCTCAACGATCGGGTGTCCTGCGCCGCGTTCCTGATCAAAGTGCACGCCTCATCGAGCTGATCTTGCTTGAGTAGCGTTTTGGCCAGGATCAGCTGGCCAAAAGCTCTGCTGCGGGTCCGGTCCGTTGCCCGCAGCTTGAGGAATCGGCGCGCTTGGCGCTGCGCCTCGGCTAGTTCTCCCAGCAGCAGCATCGATCGCGCCGTATCGAGCGCTAGCGTGGCCTCGTCGTATGGGCCGATCCACACCGAGGGTACGTGTGGGGAACGATGTCTAAGCGCGTCCTCCGCGCGGATCAGCAGCCGGGCACATTCGCTGCCGTTTCCCAGTGTGGCTGAGCCATAGGCTGCCATAGCGAGCAGGCGGGCGTGCGTCGTGGGTGCCGCCGGTTTGGACTTGGTAAGGGTGTCGATGCCGCGCTGGGCGAGGCCTACGGCGTCGTGGGGACGGCCGAGGTGCCGGGCGAGGTGGCTCATGCTGCCCAGAATGTGTGCCTGGAGTTGCGGATCGCTGGCAAGTTCTGCGAAGTCGAGGGCGCGGTGAAAGTGACGATCAGCCAAGATGCCCTTGCCGCCGTCGTGAGCCATCCAGCCGGCCATCTCGGTGAAGGCGGCAGCGGCCATGAAGGAATGTCTTCCGTCTGCCGCGCTGAACAGGCGAGGGGCGATGTCGTGCTCCAGGTAGCCGATCACCGTGCGGTACAGGTGCCCCCCGCCTATGCGGCGGTCGGCTTCTCTGAGGGAGGACATCCTGCCGAGATCGGTGTCCGCGTCCATGGGCGGCTGGAATGGGGCGATCTCGGTGGTCGCGGTGAACAGGGTGTTCTCGTCCATCTCGAAGATGACGGTGTAGAGCAGCCGATAGCGCTCGCTCATCAGTTTAATCTTTCCGGACTCCCAGCGGCGGATGGCACGGACCAGATCCGCGTGTTCGGGCAAGTCGTGACGGTCTGGCCCGGCGGCGGCGCGTAGGCGGCGCGCGGTTGTGTGAATGTCCCACTTACGCGCCTTGCGCTCGGCACGGATTCTCGCTGACCACAACGGTGGACCGGCCATGTCCGCCTCCGCGTTCGCCCGTGTACGTTACGTGTCCGCTGCGCTCCTCATTCTCACCCTTCATTGTCCCGGCCGGAGGCCCCTCGGCGGCATGTTTATGAGGCTAAGAGGGCCTCTGCGTCGTCACCTCGGTCAGACGTCTTGATCTTGGCCAGTCGTACGCACGACGGACAGGCGCTCGTCGCGGTCGGGGAGAAGTTCACTGACCAACCGCAGGTCGGCAAGGGGCGGGCGCCATGCCCGCACAGACCGACTTCTTTCCCCGGCGAGCCGGCTTTCCCTGGCTCGACGGCGTGCTGAACGGCCTGACGCCCCTTCCAGGAGAAACCCGCTCGGTACTCCATGGCACGCTCGTTGGATGTCTCGCTCTTGCTCTCCACCTCAAGGTCATCCCAGGCGAAGGACCAGCGTCGCACACCTGCCGGATAGGCCCACTGGTCGCCGTCCAGTTCTACGAGTGCGACCTTGCCGTTGCGTAGCACGGCCACGATCACGCCCTCGCGTCCGAAGAGTTCGTGCCTGTAAGCGCGTGTTAGCGCGTGGCTATGAAAAACATGGACAATCGTCACTCGCTTGCCGATCATGGAGTACGCCTCGGTCATCGCGCCTCTCTCCGAGTGATGCGCATCGCGGCAAATGCGCCGTTGTCCGGGGCGCCGTCGTCCGCAAGAACGGCGGGGGAGCCTTCGAACCAGGCGATCACTCTTGTGATGTGCGCGTGGTTACCGTCTCCTAGAGATAGAGCGCTCTCGCTTGCATGTGGACGTGGTCCCGCAGGGGATCTTCTCTCCGTGGAGGCGGTCCAAGGCATGGTGGTGCGCAGTGAAGGAGTCATCGCGTCTAGCCAAGCCGCTGTCCCTCTGACGAGGCACGGTGTCAATGGCGGACAGGCAGGGACACGGCCTGACTGGTGGATGTCCTCAGTCAAGTGGGGTTTCCGGAAGGTCGGCGAACTGGCCAGCCCGAGCGCACTGCAGCTATGAATGATCCGCTGACGGTTATCGGCTGACTACCTCGATCTCGATGGCCAGGACGCCAAGGCGTTCTTTCTCCGGTGGGTAGATGCTGCGGATCACCGCGGCCAATTCCTCGGTGTTATTGCCGAGGTGTCCGCCGATAGCGATCGGATCCTCGTGCTTCAACATCTCCTTGAACGACGCGTACTCACTCACCCGCACGACCTGGGTTCGCAGCCGCTCATCACCCGAGACAAAATCAAGGTCTTGGCCAGTCCGGATCTTGCGCATGCTCGCGTACCCAACCCGCACCTCCACGGTCTTGACCCCTGAGGCGATGAGGTCGAAGTACGGCTTGCGGATGTGGAGTTCGCGCTGGGCGGGCGTGTTCTCGTGCTCGCTCATAGCGGCACCTCCTACCCTTGTGGCGGCCAGCGCTGCCTGGAACTGCGCCGTGTGGCTCGTTCCGGGATGCCGTGTCGCCAGGGCGGTGGTCAAGTCGCTCGCTCGCACCCGGACGGAAGCGACCATCCGCGGCGAGGCCAGGGCGCGCAGGCCGAGCGCCACCGCCTCTTTAGGTAGCCGAGACAGGCCAGCGCGATCCCAAGATCCAGATAGGCGATCGCTTCGCGGCTGAGCGATCGCTGGCCGATCGGGGTGGCCGGCGGGAGAAGACGCGGCTGTAGAGCAGCCGGTAGCGCTCGGTCATCGTGGCGGGACCGCGCCGGACTCCCAACGGCGGATGGATCGGATGAGCAAGGCGTGATCGGGGAGGGGGCTCGTTGCCGGCCGCCTCTCGTAGACGACGTGCCATGCTGTGCACGTCCCAGTCGTGCGCCTCACGCTCGGCCCGGATGCGTGCCGGCCATCCCATAGTCGTCACCTTATGAACGTCTGGAGACACGAGGCGTGTCCTCACCGTTTCGACTGTCACCCTTGACCGGCGTTCGCACAGGCCCTTTGGCGCGTCCTAGGCCCCGGATCGATTTGGCCGAACGGCGAACCGGGACAGAGCGGCGCGAATCGCACCAGTCATGCCGCTGACAAGTGGGGCCTGGTTACGCTCCAAAGAATCTGCTGGTCACAGCCTTGATGAGGGCTTTGTTGAAACCATACGCTACTCCTCGCATTCGAGTAATCGCTTGGAGTCAAGATGCGCATGGTTGTGGCGATTCGCGGTCGTACCCTGGCGCTCCTGATCGCGCCGATGGCGGTGACGGCATGCCAAGCGACGACTCCGTCGAGCCTGCCGCCCAAAGCGCCGGCGACCGCATCCACCATGGCAGCCACACCCAAGCCTTCTCCGGCCCGGCCTCACGATCTGATCGTGGAGGCCTATTCGACCTACTGGCCTGTTCTTGCCGAGGCCGGCAGATCCTCCCCTGAGCGGGCCCGTGAGCTGCTGGCGCCATACGTCAAGGGCGGCTACCTCAACCATCTCGTCGATGGCGTCCGAGACATGGTCAAGCAGGGCCGCGAACCGTATGGCCACGCCGTCCCGCGGATCAAAGAGGTCCGCGTGAGCGGTAAGTACGCCGAAGTCACCGATTGCTTGGACATGTCCGGAGCGGCTATGGCCGATCGGCGTACCCATCGGCTTATGCCTGAGACCGCGGATGCCAAGACCACCACGACCGTAGTAGCGGATTTGGAACGTTCCTCAGATGGCCGATGGCGGCTGACGGGACTGAGCATGAAGGGGACGACATGTACGTCACCGTCGCGCTGAGTTCACTTCTCCCCGTAGTCGCCGGGGTCTACGGGCCACCGGCAGAGGAGAACGGGGCCACCCGTCTGGGCGGGAACTGGGTCACCTACGGCGTCCACAGGGACACGGACTCGGGTGCCGGAGGCGGTGTCGCGGGAGGGGCAGGCGGACGCTTTCGCAACTGCCACGGCATTGGTGGGCCGGGGCAGATCAGCTACGTACAGTGCGACAAAGGGCCGGACGGTAGGGAGAACGTCTTCAACGCCGCTCTTCCCGGAGAGCCAGGGGTGCCGCCGGTGACTCCTGAGATGCTCATGGAGCGGGCACGCCGCCTGCTCACACCGGCCACCCCCAAGATCATCACTGCTCCGCCGCGGAGCAAGAACGGGTACGTGGGGCTGCGTCAGTTCTTCTGGGCCGAGCCAGGTCAATGGCGCTCCATCAGCGAGAAGGTCACTGCTGGGCCGGTCTGGGCGCAGGTCACCGCAGCTCCAACCAAGCTGATCATTCACCCAGGCGCTGGCCAGGGAACGCTCACGTGCCCAGGCCCTGGCATCCCGTACCACCCGGCGAAGTCTCCAGATGATCAGAACATCGAGTGCACGCACGTCTTCACCCAGTCCAGTGCCGGCCTCCCCGAGTCGCAGTATCAGGTGAAGGTGTCGATGGTCTGGTCCGCCAGTTGGACCGGCTCGGGTGGCGCCGGCGGCCCGCTCGCACCGATCACCACTTCGTCGACGTTTCCGTTGCGGATCGGTGAGGCCCCCGCGCTGGTCGGAAGGAACTCATGATGGCTCGTAAGGCTCAGACTGCCTCTCCCACACCGTCGTCCAGTGGCGAAGCGCCGCCGGCCCAGGTGCCCAAGATCCTCCCGCAGCCGCGGCAGCGTCGTCGCAGTTCGCTGGTGCTGGGCGCACTCGTGGTGGCCGGCGGCACGGCCCTCGCCGCGCACACGGTCAACCGGATGAGCGATCGCGAATCGGTCCTGGTCATGACCCAGGATGTCGCGCTCGGACAGCCCATTGCCGCCGACAACGTGTCGACCGCCATGGTGGGGGCCGATCAGGATGTGGCGATGCTTCGCGGCGAAGACCTGCCGCGGGTGATCGGCATGCGTGCGGCCGTTGATCTCATGCGCGGCATGCTCGTCCAACCCAGAATGTTCACCGACCACGTCACACCACTGCCGGATCAGCAGCTCATCCCGGTCGCGGTCAAGCCGAGTCGGCTTCCGGCGCGCGGGCTGCGGCCAGGTGATCGCCTTCTCGTGGTGCTCAGACCGGAGGGTCAGGTCGCCTCAGACGAGGAAGCGCCCGATGGTATCGAGGCCGTAGTGGACCACACCAAAGGGCCGGACAACGACGGGCTGATGGTCGTGGACGTCTTGGTGAGCAAGAGCGATGGCCCCAAGCTCGCCCCGCTGGCCGCCGACGGCCAGGTCGCCTTGGCCCTGAACCCGAGGAGACCGTGAATGGCGATGTACGCGCTGATGAGTCCCGGCGGCTCGCCAGGAGTCACCACGACCGCCCTCGCGCTGACCTACGCCTGGCAGGGGCGGGCGCTGCTGGCCGAATGCGATCCCCAAGGTGGTGACGTCCTACGCGGATTCCTGGCCGGAAGCATGGATGACCACGAGTGCGGCTTGCTGGAGCTGGCGCTTGCCGCCGCCCACAGCCCGGACCCGGCCATCCTGTGGCGGCACGTCATCGCCCTCGACCATGACGCCCGCAACTGGCTGCTGCTTCCGGGTCTCCGTGATCCCCGGCATCTGGTGCAGCTCGACGGCGCCTGGGACACCATCGTCGGCGTTTTGAAGGCGGCGCAGGACACCGCGGACGTGGTGCTCGATGTCGGCCAGATCGGCAGATCCGACACTCCGATGAGTCTCATCGCGGCTTGCGATCTGGCGGTCATGCTGGTGCACCCCACGCTGCGGCATGTCGCGCAGGCGCGCCCGCGTCTGGATGCGCTCGGCCGTCGTATCGGTGGCGACGTAGCGGTAGGGCTTTGCGTGATCGGCAACGGCCCGTACTCCCTCAAGGAGATCAGCGGAGCACTCTTCGAACTGCCGGTGCTGGCGTGGATCCCGCACGACCCCAGGTCCGCCGCGGTTCTCTCCGACGGCGACCGCGCCAAGAAGTCCTTCCACCGCTCCGCGTTGATCCGCGGTACATCCCAACTGGGCTCCGCCATGCGAACCCATCTTCCCCAAGCAGCGGTGGTGGCCCGATGAGTCGTTCATGGCCGCCGCAGACTCGGACCGGCCCCTTCCTCGTCCCCCAGACGCCGATGCCCTCGGACAACGAGCAGGCGTTTCGCGACGCGGTCCTCACCATAACGACCGCGATCGCGGACGACCTCAAGGACACCGAGGACCGCGACGAGGCTCGCCAGGTCATCCAGGCCCGCGTTCAGCGCTGGGCCCAGGAGCAGGTCGCCGCCGGTACGCCGGTCAGCATCGCCATGCAACGGCGGCTCGTCGACGCGGTGGTCGATGAACGCTTCGAGCTCGGCGTGCTCACTCCGTACCTGAACGATCCCCGGGTGGAAAGCATCGACCTCAACGGCTGTGACCAGGTATGGATCACCTACAACGACGGCACGTGTTCACGTGGCCCCGCCGTCGCCACCAGCGACGACGACCTCATCAACATGATCCAGATGTGGGCCCTGCACAAGAGCTACAACCCGCGGGAGTTCTCCGCCGCCAGCCCGCTGCTGAATGCCGCGCTGCGGCCAGGTGACGGTGACGACGGGGTGGGGGTGCGGCTCAGTGCCACCATGGCCGTCACCCGTCGTCCGTGCGCGAGCATCCGGTGCCATCGTCTCGTCGACGTGACCCTCGATGACCTTCTCAAGCTCGGCACCATCAACCGCAGCCTGTACGCCTTCCTGCGCGCCGCCGTCCTGGCGCGGCTGAACATCGTCATCACCGGCGGCACTGCTGCCGGCAAGACGACGCTGCTCAGGGCGCTGGCCTCGGTGATCGATCCAGCCGAGCGGCTGGCCACGCTGGAGTCGGACTACGAGCTCTTCCTCGACCGGCTCACCCACCGCCACCAGAACGTGATCGCCTTCCAGGTGCGGCAGGCCAACTCCGAGGGGGCCGGCGGTATCGGGCTGAACGACCTGATCCCCCACGCCCTACGCAAGAACATCAAGCGGATCATCGTGGGCGAGGTGCGGGCCGATGAGATCGTGCCGATGTTCGAGGCGATGAACACCGGCCATCCCGGCTCGATGTGCACCGTCCACGCCGACGGCACCGAGGAGATCTTCAACCGGATCGTCATGCTCTGGACCCGCGGCGTCGGCGCGCAAACACCACCCGCGGTCATCCATCTCAACACGGGCGAAACCATCGATCTGGTCGTTCACCTGCGCCTGGATCCGGCGACCAACACCCGGTTCGTCTCAGAGGTCCTCGAGGTGCTGCCCCCGGCCGACAGCGAGCTGCCTAGCCGGAACCATATTTACCGGGCCACCGGTCCCGGTGGCCGCGCCGTACCGGACATCACCCCGCAGTGTCTGCCCCGGCTGAAAGCCGTCGGCTTCGATCCTGCCCTGCTCGATCCTCTGTCTGCCCGCTGGGGTGTGCGATGAGCATCCTTTCCCTGCTGGGCGGCCTCAGCGCTGCCATGATCTTGGGTGGTCTGTTGACCATCACCTCGGCCCTGCGCACACGTGCCGGCGAGCAACTCGTGCGCCCTCCCTCGCGCTGGACCCGGATCGGCAAGGTGCTCCTGGCGGAGTATCGGCTGCTTGCCATGGCCTTGGCTGTGTCAGTCGCGGTGTACGCGTTTACGAGCTGGCCGGTCGCGGCCGTCGCAGTTGGGGTGGCGGTGTTCACGCTGCCCAAGGTGATGACGGGCCGGACCGCAGCTGAACGCATCCGCAAGTTGGAGGCTCTGGAGTTGTGGACCCGCCGGCTGGCGGACCTGCTCGTTGCCGGCCGGGCTCTCGAACAGGCGCTGGAGCGCAGCGCGGCCCGTAACGTCCCACCGGCCATCGCCGCCCCGGTCTCCGCCCTGGCCCGCCGGCTACGCGTGACTCGCATGCCGACGGAGGACGCGCTGCGGCTGTTCGCTGACGAGTTGGACGATCCCATCGGCGACCGGATCGCGGCGGCACTCATCCTGGTAGCCCGCCGTCGCGGCAAAGGCGCAAGTGCCGTGCTTCAGCAACTCGCCGAACTGGTGGCCAAAGATGTCTCCGACCGCCGTGAAGTCGAGGCCGCCCGGGCTGAGCATCGCACCACCGTGCGGTGGATCATCGCCATCCTCGTCCTGTTCAGCGCTCTGGCCATATTCCAGCAGTCGTATGTCGCGCCCTTCGGGACTCCACTCGGCCAGGTCGTCTTGGCCGTCGTGGCGTTGTTCTACGCCACCACACTCCTGTGGCTGCATCGGCTGGGGTCCGCCGTACCCGGTCACCGCTTCCTCAACGATCCGGGGGCGAAGCGATGAACCTGTTGGCCATGGTGTCTGGAGCACTGATCAGCATCGGCGCACTGATCGTTGCCCACGAGCTGACACCTGCGCCGCCTCGCCTGGACGCCACGCTGGCTCGTCTGAGCGGGCTTCCTGCTCCGACGCGCGGCGACTGGATCAAACGACGGCTGGCCCGGTTGCCCATCCCGCGCGACGACCTGGCGCTGCTGGGCATCAGCGTGGAACGCTTCACCGTTCAGCGCGTCAGTTTCCTGTTGATCGGGTTGCTGTTCCCGGTGCCGCTCAGCCTGCTGTGTGCGTTCGCAGGGTTTCCTCTTCCCTGGTCTATCCCGGCAGGCGCCTCGATCGTCCTCGCTGTGTTGTTCGCGCTGATTCCCGACATCAGCGCTCGCCGACAAGCGCGTGAACGCCGCCAAGAGTTCCGCGCCGCCTTGGCGACATACCTCGACATGGTGGCCCTGGAACGCGCCGCGGGCGCTGGTCCTCCCCAGGCTTTGCAGGCACCTGTGGATATGTGCACCGGATGGGTGTTCGGCCAGATCGCCCAGGTGCTCCAGCATGCCAAGCGAGCCGGCGAACAGCCCTGGCGCGGCCTCGGGGCGCTCGGCGAGCGGGTCGGCATCGCTGAGCTGACCGAGCTGGCCGACATCGCCGAGGACGCCGGATCCGAAGGCACTCGGGTGCTGTCCACGTTGCTGGCCAAGGCCCAGTCCATGCGTACCGCCGCGCTGGCCGACGCCCGCGCTCGGGCCAACAGTCGTACCAGCGAGATGCCCATCGCGATAGGCGTGTCGATCTTCGGCTTCCTGGTGCTCGTCTGCTTCCCCGCCATCTACCGCATCATGAGCTGAAAGAGATCGACCATGGCCAAGCTCCTGCCCCCAGAGGCCGCCTACTGGAAGGCCATCGCGGAGTTGTTGTTGGACCGCCTCCAGCGCGCCCGCCAAGAGCCCGAGAAGGGCGCCATGTCGGCTGAGGCAATGATCATTATTGCGGCGCTCACGTTGGTCGCGATCACCGTCATGGGCATCGTCACCGCCAAGATCATTGACAAGGCGAACTCGATCAACCTCTAGGCAGGCGACCGTGCCCACTTCCCGCACCGACCGGGGCAGCGTCACCGCTGAGGCGATGATCACCTTGCCCGTCGTCATGTCCGCCATCTTGGCCTGCATGCAGGTGTGCCTGCTGTTCTTCGCTCAGTCGGTCGCCTTGGCCGCTGCGCAGCACGGCGTGCGCGCCGCACGAGCGTACGGTGCCTCACACGGTTCGGGCGCGGGCGTGGCCAAGCGGTACGCCGAACAGACCGCCAGCGGCTTTCTGACGTCGATCAGCGCGGCCAGCACCGGCGACGCCTCCACGGTCCGCATCGTGGTGCGCGGCCACTCGCTGTCCCTGGTGCCGTTCCTTCCGTCGATCGATGTCTCTGAGGAAGCCGCCGGGCCTATCGAACGCTTCACCACACCGGAGCGGCCAACGTGAACGAGCGGGGCAGCGTCACCGTGGAGGCCATGCTCGCCATCACTGCGATCGTGCTGGTGATCCTGCTCGGCGTCGCCGCCGGCCGGATCATCGTGGCCAGCGCCGCCGTCGAGGCCGCCGCCCGGGATGCGGCTCGCCAGGCATCCATCGCCCGTACGGCCACTGCGGCCGCTTCCAACGCGGAGGCCAGTGCCCGTGAGTCCCTGACCAGCCAAGAGGTGAACTGTACGGCGGTTACGGTGGAGGTGGACACCAAAGGCTTCAGCCGCCCGGTGGGAATTCCAGCAGACGTGTCAGCGACGGTCTCCTGCAATGTGCCCCTGTCGGATCTTGCCTTCCCCGGGCTGCCGGGCAGCGTCGAGCGTCACGCCACCTCCATGAGTCCACTGGACCCTTATCGCGGAAGAGGGAGGTGACGTATGCGGACGTGGGCGATTCCAGATCGGGAACGAGGCTCGATCACTCCATACGCTCTCATCTTCATCACGGTGCTCATGCTCTTTATCGGGCTCGTCGTGGACGTCGGAAACAAGCTCCGTGCGGGATGGGAAGCGGTCGGCATCGCCGAGGAGGCCGCGCGGGCTGGGGCAGGACAAATCGATCGTGCTGCTGCCTACCGTGGTGGCGATCTCATCGTCGACCGGGGTGCCGCGCTACGCGCCGCCCGCGTCCACCTGTCCAACAGCGGTCACCAAGGCGAGGTCGCCATCTCGGGCCCTACCTCCGTCCGCGTCACCGTCACCGTGACCAAGGCGACCTTGCTGCTTTCCCTTGTGGGCGTGTCCTCGGTGTCAATGACCGCTCACGCCGACGCTGATCTGGTGGCCGGTGTAGAAGGGCCGAATCGATGATGGCGCTCCGCCTGCTGCGTGCCCTGGTCGCATCCACTGTCCTGCTCGTCGCCGTGGTCGGCTTCCCCATCCTGTTCTACGAGATCGCGGGGCTTCCGTTTCCCGACGACCTGCCCAGCCTGCAACAGATCACCAAGACGCTGGGCGCCCCTGACGATGGCACCTTGTTCCTCCGGGCATTGGAGCTCGTCGCCTGGGGTGCTTGGGCCACGTTCTCCTTCACTGTCGTCTGCGAGATCATCGCCAAAGTCCGAGGCCGCCACATCGTCCCCCGGCTGCCAGGGCTACGGGGAATGCAACGCCTCGCCGCGTACCTGGTCGCCTCCGCAACGCTGACCGTCCTCGCCCCGGGCATGAGCAACGCCGCGGCGCCGCCACCGGTCGTCGCCATGGCACCCACGCATCCCCTCGGACAGCCCGTCGCCGTAGACGTCGATCCGCCGTCGGACGAACGGATCTATCAGGTGAGGAAGGGCGACTCCCTCTGGGGCATTGCTGACAAAGAGCTCGGCAGTCCACGCCGCTGGTCGAAGATCTGGAAACTCAACGCCCGATCCCGGCAGCCGTACGGACAGATCTTCACCGATCCCGGCCTGATCCAGCCTGGTTGGAAACTCCGCCTCTCCCTCAAGCGGCCGAGCTCCCCACGTCCGTCTTCGACAACCGAGCAACCCATCCCGGCAGACGTCAGCCTGAATCCGATCCCATCCACGACTTCGCAACCACAGCCATCGAGCGCACAGCGGATCTCGGAACGGGAAACCACCGAGGCCGTTCGCCTGTCCTCGGGATCGCTGGTGGCTTTGGGGTACGTCGCCGGCATTAGCACCGCCTACATCGCCAGCCGCCTATACCGACGCCGCCGGCGAATCCCACCCGCATCCACACAAGCGGTGGCCATCAGCCCTGAACCCGAGCCTCCCCTACCCGTCCGAGAACTTCACCGTGCTCACCGCCAAACCTTTGCCCAGCGGGATGAGCCGATGCCCTCCGACGGCGAACTGCTACAGCAGGACTTCTCCATCGACGTGCCCAGGCAGATCCACATCGGGCAGAGCTCTGACGGCTCCCCGCTCCGCATAGCTCTCGAAGGCCCCGGGACAGGTCTCACCGGAGCGGGCGCCGACGACGTCGTGCGCTACCTAGCTGTCGATCTACTGCGTCAGTCGAGCAACTACCGCATTCAGGTCGTAGTCTCCATCACCCTGGCGACGGAGCTCTTCGGAATCCCTGAAGATGATCTCTATCGAATAGCTGCCCACCTTCCTGGACTTCTACTGGGGCCCTCGCATCAGGACGCACTCCGCTATTTCGAGGAGACGTACTTCATGCGAAGTCGGATGGTCCTCGAACGTGCCTCCTCGGAGATCGCTGACTTGCGTCGAAGCGATCCAGGAGAAGCCCTGCCGGCCATACTGCTGATCACCGAACTCGACGACGAGGTCTACGAACACGTCACGGCCCCTCTCACATCCGCCCAGAGCGTGGGAGTCGGCGCCGTATTCTTGGGATCCTGGCCTGGAGGCATCACCTGCGAAATCAGCAGTGCGTACGCAGTGGAGACGGCCGAAGGCCGCGGCTCGGAGTCTTTGGCCGGGGGCGAGCTCTTCCACATCACAATGGAGGAAGCCGCAGCTCATCTGCGGCAACTTGCCACCGTCCCGCGGGAAGCCATTGTTGTGGAGGAGCCACCCGCGGACGGCGGCCCATCCGATTGGCCGGGCCCAGCCCTCGTCCGCCTGACGATTCTTGGTCATCCCACGGTCCATGTTCGCGGCAAGGCGGAGCCGCTGCCACTGAGCTGGCTGCAGCTGAACACCCTTACCTATCTCGCCTTGCACCCGAACGGCGTGACCCGCGATCAACTGGCCACCGCGCTCTGGCCAGACGATTGCGGTAAGGACATCCACAACGCCCTCCGCCACCTCCGAAGCGCCCTGGTCGCCGGAACCGACTACAAGAGCACCGAAGCCAAGCGCGCCCCCTTCATCAGTGCTTCGACCACGAAGGACTCCGCGATCTACCGCATCGACCGCAATCTGATCAGCGTCGACTTGTGGGAGTACGAGGCGGCGCTTGAGCAGCTGAAAGCCGCCGTCGAACCAGGAGATCGTCTGGCCGTTCTATTGAAGGCCGCCCAACTGTGCACAGGCGAGCTGGGAGAGGGGTTGACAGCGGAGTGGATCGAGGACCAGCGGTATCCGCTGACGCGGTCCCAGGCGGATGTTCTTTCTCAGCTGGCGGAACTGCTAGTCGCCGAGGATCCCGAACAAGCGCTATCGGCGCTGGAGCGTGCGCGAGCTCTGGACCCAGATACCGAGGAAACATACTTTCGGATCATTCGCCTGCAACTACGACTGAACAGACGCGACGAAGCCTCCCGAACCGCCGAACTCCTACGCCAACATCAACGCAGCATCGGCCTACCGAGGGATCTCCAGACAGAAAAGCGCCTGACGCAGATCCTCCGAAACTGATCATGCATCGCTCTCCCACGCACAGCACGGGCGCCAGAACGTCGCAGGTGACGCCGGCGTCGTGGACGGAGGCATGAACGCGGGCTCTACGTCGGCCAGCCAGTCGCGCAGATCCACGAGCAGGTCGGGGCGGCCAGCGCCTCTTCGCCGGAGACCCGATGGGCGTCGGGGAGCGGTACGGGCAGGTTAGGTCGGAGACATTGGTTACAGCGCGAGCGTGGTGGACGGCGTGTCCCAACGGTACGACGCCCGCACTAACCAGGCCAGCCTCATCGCACAGCGCGGCCCAGTGGTCGATGAGTTCATCCATGCCAAGCGGCCGACGTTCCGTGCCCATAGATCCGCGCCAGGCGCTTCGGCATTACAGAAGGTCAGGCTAGGGATCTTCGAGGTTGGGCAGCCAATGACAACATTGGGTAACGGCACCCCTATACAACAACGCCCCGTTGGCAAGCAACCTCCGGTCCCCCTCACTGGCCGCACTGAGCGCGGCGCCGATGACTCGAATCGCTTTCGTGGTCTGTGCTCGCCGCTTGCTGGACGTTGGTTCACTACTCTGTGGTACCGTATAGTGGTACTCGGTGCTACCGAGTACTAGGAGAACCGAAGAGGACCCACGATGCACGACCTGACGGAGATGCTGAAGGGCACGCTTGAGGGTTGCGTGCTTGAGATCATCGGCAGCGAGGAGACCTATGGGTACGCCATCACGCGTCGGCTGAACGAACTCGGCTTCGCCGACGTCGTCGAGGGGACGGTGTACACCATCCTGCTGCGGCTTGAGAAGAACGGGCTCGTCCGGGTGACGAAACGACCGTCAGCGCAGGGCCCGCCGCGCAAGTTCTATGCGCTCAACGACGCGGGGCGCGATGAACTCGCGACGTTCTGGGCGAAATGGGAGTACGTCTCATCACGGATCGACAAGCTCAGGGAGGGCGGGAGATGAACTTCTGGGAAACCATCACAGGCAGCGATCTCACCAGGGAATGGAAGGCGTTCGAAGCCCGGGCCGCGGCGTTGCCGGCCGACTACCGGGCGGCGTGGGAGAAGATCGTCGTTCATCTTTTCCCCTACGGGGACTTCACCGGCCGGAACCTGATGCCGATTCTCGACGGTGCTCTAGGGCTGCTCGAAGAGACAGCGGCCGATGGGCAGAGCATTCACCAGGTGCTGGGTGACGACATCGGGGGCTTCTGCGCGGCGCTGGCCGGCGGAGAAGGGAGCCGGAGCTATCGCGACCGGTGGCGCGAGCAGTTGAACAGGAACGTCGCAAGGAAACTGGGCCGGCTGGGAGGCTGACGTGGGTATCCGGGACATCATCGAGGGCAAGAAGCAGTGGCGGGCGCACATGGCGCGGGTCAAGGCGCTCCCGCCGGACTACGAGATCGTCTACAAGGAGATTCAGAGGTACTACTTCAAGGTCGGGCCGGTCGGGCTGACTGACGGGTCCCTGCTCACCGGGATCCTCGATTTCTTCGAGGAGGGCGTCGCGGCCGGCAAGGGAGTCCTGGAACTCCTCGGCAACGACGTCGCTGCCTTCTGCGACGACCTGATCAAGGACTCGCGCACCTACGCGGACATCTATCAGGAGTCCATCAGCGGGGAACCCGGCACGGCCGGGAAGTAACACCCGTCGCCGACCAAGGCACCGGCGGGCGCTGGGCTGTGCAGTAGAGCAGTAGCACCGGGAATGGCCACTTGCGCGTCTTCTGCGAGTAGGTGCCGTTCCCGTTGGACGGACTCCGAGGGGGTGCTTGAACACCCTCCCGAGGCCGCGCTTGCCGGAGCAGAGCGCGGCGAACGGACCCCGATCCGCGAAGACGTGGGGGGATCCTGTGTGTGCCGAACCGGCCCTTGGGAGGCGTGTCAGGCCGGCGGATGTCCCGGCGGCGAGCAGGCCTGCTGAGGTGTCGTGTCGGCGGCCGTGTCAGCACGGCAACGGCCCGGTATCAGCGCTTTCAGCGATGGTGGATGCCATGAACCGTTCAGCGATTGCGCACCCGTGGTCCGGGCGCTCCCGCCTCGGCCGCGACGATCGAACTGTCCAGTGGGCCGACGGAGCCCGTCTTGGCCTAAGGGGTGACGGACTCGCTCAGGCCGCCCGCACCTACACGCTCGAGCTTCCGCTTTGCACCTCAGCTATTCGGTGTTGCTAGGTAGAGGTAGTCAGTGTTACTTTGTACCGGTAGCTAGCAACACCGAGTAGCTGAAGGGAGGGTGCCATGGGCAAGCTCGTGACGGAGATGCTCAAAGGAACGCTGGAGGGCATCGTCCTGGCGATCCTGTCCGGCCGGCCCGCATACGGCTACGAGATCACGGCGCAGCTGCGGGACCAGGGCTTCTCCGACATCGCCGAGGGCACCATCTACGCGCTGCTGGTCCGGGTCGAGCAGCGCGGCCTGGTCGACGTACAGAAGGTCCCGTCCGAGAAGGGGCCGCCGCGCAAGGTGTACTCCCTCAACGACCAGGGACGGGAGTACCTCGAAGAGTTCTGGAGGACCTGGAGCTTCCTGGCCGGCCGGCTCGAACAGCTCCGCGAAGGAGGCAAGTAGACATGACCACAGGATCAAACGAGCCGAAGAGCCGCTTCCTGCAGTACCTGGAGATCGTCACTGGATCGCTGGAGGAGAAGAAGCGCTACCGGCAGTACAAGGCGCGCATCAAGCAGCTTCCCGAGAACTACCGCATCGTGGTCGAAGCGCTGGAGCGGTACCTGATGCACTTCGGGCCGGCCGACGGCGCCGGTGCGATGGCGATGTACGACGACCTTGCCGATCTGTTCGAGCAGGGCGCGGCGGACGGCACCCCGATCCGCGACATCTTCGGCGAGGACCCGGTGGAGTTCGTCGAGGCGTTCATGGCCAACTACCCCCTCGGCCAGTACAGGACCCGGGAGCGCAACCGCTTCACCAGCGCCATCGAGCGTGCCGCCGGGGAGAACACCACGACAAAGGACAGGACAGACTGATGACGACACAGCAAGCTGCGGCGATTCAGGTGCAGGGCCTGGAGAAGTCGTACAAGGACCTGCAAGTCCTGCGCGGCGTGGACTTCGACGTGGCGCGGGGCAGCATCTTCGCCCTGCTCGGCTCCAACGGGGCGGGCAAGACCACGGCCGTGAAAATCCTGTCCACGCTGCTCAAGGCCGATGCGGGGACGGCACGGGTGAACGGCTTCGACGTCGCCACGCAGGCCGCGGACGTACGCGAATCGATCAGCCTGACCGGGCAGTTCGCCGCCGTCGATGAGATCCTCAGCGGGCGGGAGAACCTCGTGCTGGTCGCCCGGCTGCGGCATCTCAAGGATCCGGGCACGATCGCCGATGAGCTGCTCGCCCGCTTCTCGCTCACCGACGCGGGCGGGCGGAAGGTCGCGACGTACTCCGGCGGCATGCGCCGGCGCCTGGACATCGCGATGAGCCTCATCGGGAACCCGCCGATCATCTTCCTCGACGAGCCGACCACCGGCCTGGACCCCCAGGCCCGCATCGAGGTCTGGCAGGCCGTCAGGGAACTCGCCGCGCGGGGTACGACGGTGCTGCTCACCACGCAGTACCTGGACGAGGCCGAACAACTCGCCGACCGGATCGCGATCCTGCACGAGGGCCGGATCATCGTCAACGGCACCCTGGACGAGCTCAAGCAACTGCTGCCGCCCGCCAAGGTCGAATACGTCGAAAAGCAGCCGACCCTCGAGGACGTCTTCCTCACCCTCGTCGGCACGAAGGCATAAGGAACAATGATGAGCAAGCATTTCTTCGGCGACACCGCCGTCCTGCTGGGACGCTCCCTGCGCCACATCACGCGCAGCCCGGACACCATCATCACCACCGCGATCATGCCGATCGCCATGATGCTGATGTTCGTCTACGTGTTCGGTGGCGCGATCAGAACGGGGTCGGATTCGTATGTGAATTACATGCTGCCCGGCATCCTGCTCATCACGGTCGCCTCGGGCATCGCCTACACCGCGTACCGGCTGTTCATGGACATGAAGGGCGGTATCTTCGAGCGCTTCCAGTCCATGCCGACCGCGCGGTCGTCGGTGCTGTGGGCGCACGTGCTGACCTCGCTGGTCGCCAATCTGATCTCGCTCGTGGTCGTGACGCTCGTGGCCCTGCTCATGGGCTTCCGCTCCTCGGCGGGAGTGCTGGCGTGGCTGTCGGTGGCGGGCATCCTGATCCTGTTCACCCTGGCGTTGACCTGGATCGCCGTCATCCCCGGTCTGTCGGCCAAGACCATGGAAGGCGCGAGCGCGTTCTCCTACCCGCTCATCTTCCTGCCCTTCCTCAGCTCGGCGTTCGTGCCCACCGACACCATGCCCGGCCCGCTGCGCGTCTTCGCCGATAACCAGCCGGTGACCTCCATCGTCAACGCCATCCGGGCCCTGTTCGCCGAGCAGCCGGTCGGCACCGACATCTGGATCGCCCTGGCCTGGTGCGTCGGCATCCTCGTCGTCGCGTACGGCTTCGCCATGGCCACGTACCGCCGCAAGATCTCCTAGGGCGTATCGCTCGGGCATGTCTTGACCCGATCAGCGTGGCGGACAGGCAGATCGCGGCACGGTTGCCCTGAACACGTACAGCAATCCCCTCGGCTCGCTCGCGCCGCCGGGCGGAGGCGTCCCCTTCGAGCTCCACACAACACCTCCTATAGCGAGACAAGGAAAGACCATGACTGAATCCCTCCACACCGTCACGACGATGCCGGCCGAGCGTCAGCCCGGCTGCCCCTTCGACCCGCCCAAGGAGCTCATCGAGGCCCGCGAGCAGAGCCCGATCAGCCGCTTCCCCTTCCCCGACGGGCACCAGGGCTGGCTGATCACCGGCTACGACCTGGTCCGGTCGGTCCTGGCCGACCCGCGGTTCAGCTCGCGTAAGGAGCTCATGCGCCACCACCCGACCATCGACTACGGCGACATCGAGGTGCCTCCGGCGCCGCCCGGCGAGTTCCTGCTCATGGACGAGCCACAGCACAGCCGCTACCGGAAACCACTGGTGGGCAAGTTCACCGTCCGGCGGATGCGGCTGCTCACCGAGCGGGTCGAGCAGGTCACCGCCGAGCACCTGGATGCGATGGAGAAGGCCGGGCCGACGGCCGACCTGGTGACCGCGTTCGCCAAGCCCATCCCCGCCGTCATCATCTGCGAACTGCTGGGCGTGCCGTACGAGGACCGGGGCCGCTTCCAGGAGAACATCGACAAGTTCCTCGGCGGAGAGGTCAGCGACGAGGAGCTGATCGCCGCCTACACCGCGACCCAGACCTACCTCGCCGAACTTGTCGCCGCCAAGCGCGCCAACCCCACCGACGACGTGCTCAGCGACCTGCTCGACAGCGACCTCACCGACGAGGAACTGCAGGGCATGGCCCTGATCCTGCTGTCGGCCGGGTTCGACACCACCGCGAACATGCTGGCGCTGGGCACCTTCGCGCTGCTGCAGAACCCGGACCAGCTTGCCGCGTTGCGCGCCGACCCGGCCCTCACCGACCAGGCCGTGGAAGAGCTGCTGCGCTACCTGAGCGTCGCCAAGCAGTTCCACAGGGTCGCGCTGGAGGACATCGAACTGGGCGGCCACACCATCACGGCCGGCACGACGGTCATCCTGTCCCTCAACACCGCCAACCGCGACCCCGAGCGCTTCCCCAACCCCCACGTACTCGACCTCAACCGGCAGGACGGCGGCCACCTGGCCTTCAGCCACGGCATCCACCAGTGCCTCGGCCAGCAGCTCGCCCGCGTCGAAATGCGCGTCGCGCTCCCTGCACTGCTCAATCACTTCCCCACGCTGCGCCTGGCCGTACCAGCCGACGAGGTCGCCCTGCGCCCGGAGATTGCGGACATCTACGGCGTCAAGAGCCTCCCGGTCACCTGGGACGCGTAACCACCAACCGATGACAGGCGAGGGGCTCGTACAGGCCGGACGCTTCACCGCCTACGCATCCCTCGCGCGATGCTGACCAGCCTGTCCCATCCCGCACTCCTCCACAGGTCGGGATGTCCATTGCGAATTCACCGCGACTCACGCGAACCTCGTGCCGCGCTCGAACCGCCGGAACAGGCTTCATCAGCGGCCTCCCCCTGAGCGGCACCACCCAGTACGAGCCGGAGCGAGACGACGGCATGGGGCTGACGGCCGGGTGCGCCCTTCGACAAAACCTGCTCGGGCTCCTCGCACACCACTCTTGCCGCACCGATCCAGCAACGCGGACCGTCCCGGTCGATCCGGGCGTACGTCATCGCCAGAAGTCTCAAATCCCTGAGTTTCAGCTCTCTAGAAAAGGAGTCAGAGCATGGGAGACACGACAAGCGGGGCACCCGAACAGGGACACGTCGGGCGCCGGACCGTATTAGGGGGCGTGCTGGGCGCCGGCGCGCTCGCCGCCCTGACCGGCCGCGCCAACGCCTCCGTGAGCGGTGGTGGTGACGATGTCGAGCACGGTGTCGAGCACGGCTGGGGAAAGGTCGCCGACGCGTTCCGCGCGAACTTCAGAAACCCTGGCGAGGTCGGCGCGGCGTGCAGCGTCTACGTGGGCGGCCGCCCCGTCGTCAACCTGTGGGGCGGCCTGGCCGATCGCGAAGCGAAGCGACCGTGGCGCAGAAACACCATCGTCCAGGTCGCATCCACGACGAAAGGCGCCACCGCGATCTGTGCCCACATGCTGGTCCAGCGCGGTGAACTGGATCTGGACGCCCCGGTGGCGCAGTACTGGCCGGAGTTCGCCGCGGCCGGCAAGGAGCAGATCCCGGTGCGCTGGTTACTGTCGCACCAGGCCGGTCTGCCGATTGTCGACGGGCCGCTGACGTTCGAGCAGGCGTGCGCATGGCACCCGGTCATCCGCGCGCTCGAGGCGCAGAAGCCGCTGTGGCAGCCGGGCACCGAGCACGTCTACCACAGCGTCACGTTCGGGTTTCTGGTCGGGGAGGTCGTGCGCCGGATCACCGGCAAGTCACTCGGCACGTTCTTCGCCGAAGAGGTGGCCGCCCCTCTCGGGCTGAGCGCCTGGATCGGGCTGCCCGAGAAAGAGGAGCGACGGGTGGCCCGGATCCACTACGCCGCTCCGTTCAGCCTGGAGGAGCTGAAGGCCGGGCTGATCGCGATTACCGGGCTCGATGCGGATACGGTCACCGCATGGGTCAACGCCGTGTGGGCGCCCGGCTCGGTTCAAGCCCGCGCTGGCGAGCTCGGCGGCGCCTTGGACAACACCTCCGACTATCCCTCGACGCGTGCCTGGCGCGCGGCTGAGTTCCCGGCCGCGAACATGCTCGCGGACGCCCGATCGGTGGCGCGGATGTATGCCGCCACGGTCAGCGACGTCGACGGGATACGGCTGCTCGATCCGCCAACCATCGAGAAAATGACAGTCGTCCAGACCGACAAGACGCCGATGCACGGGCTGCCGCCGGGGCTGAACCTCCCGGCTGACCGCTCCTTCAACATGTCGCTCGGGTTCTGGCGATCCTGCCCGCCGATGCCGTTGGTGGGGCCGGGGTCGTTCGGCCACCCGGGCTCCGGCGGATCGGGCGGCTTCGCCGACCCCGGTGCCGGTGTCGGCTTCGGCTACGTCACCAACCTCTGGAACTTCCGGCCCGACGACCCGCGCGCGGCGAACCTGGTCAAGGCCGTCCGGGCCTGCCTCGGATGACGACAGTCCTCCCGTGAGGAAACTCCAGAAGGCGCCGGCAGAGCTGGAGAAGTCCTGATGATCCCGCGCCTGGTGACGGTACGCGATCGCCGTTGGAACGGCCGCCGGCTGCGGCTTGCCCGGTGCCCCCACAGCGCGCCTCCCGGGCTCATCCGGCTGGCGGGACATGCGGTGTTCTGCGAGTGACAGCGCCCGGGCTCTACGAAGAGAGACCCCGATGACGACACAGGAGGTCCACGTGCAGGGTCTTGAGAAGTCCTGCTCACCCGCGCTGCGCGCGTCCGACCAGGACCGTGACCGGGTCACCGAAGTGCTGCGCGTCGCCGTCGCCGACGGCCGGCTCGACCCGGTCGAGTTCGACGAGCGGCTGGACGCGGCGCTGTCCGCCCGCACCATTGACGCCCTGACCCCGCTCATCACCGATCTGATCGCGGCGCCAAGCAGCGACGGCGCACTCACGCTGACTCTCGCCGGGACGCCGGCCGAGCCGGCCGCCGAACTGCTCACCATCAAGGAGCGGCACGGCACGGTGCGCCGTGACGGCCGGTGGACACTGCCGCACCGGCTGGCGCTGCGCACCGCGTGGTGCGAGGTGATGCTGGACCTGACCAGCGCGGTGCGCAGCGCGCCCGAACTGGTCATCGAGCTGCGGGTGAACGGCGGCAACGTGGAGTTGATCCTCGCGCCGGGCATGGTGGTGAACGCCAACGAGCTGTCGGTACGGCACAGCAGTCTGGCGATCAGCAGGGACGCGGGCGACAACACCCCGGAGACGCTGCACGTCCGCTTGGTAGGCCGAATGCGGCACGGCCGGCTCAACGCCCGGTGGCAGGCGCCGCGCCGGTGACGCTGTAGGGCCCCGGATACCGCGGTGTCCGGGCGCTGTCATCTCGCGCGTGGTGCGGGCGCGCCGCCGTGTTACGGCCTGTCGTTAACGACGGCACCGCCGCCGACGAACCGTTCTTCCTGCTCATTCCGTAGACCCTGGATCGCGTCGGCGGCAGTGGCCGTCGGCGCGACGCTGGGGACAGCTTCGTCAGTGCGCCAGGACCTGGCCGGCGACGGCCTGCTCACCATTCGCAGGCACCACAGGAGCTTGCCGCCGCCCCGGTTGGTGCACTCGCCGCCTCGGCATGCTTCGCCGACCGCCGCCGATCCCGCTGATCTGACGAGCAGGTCCGCACCGGCAAACCCAAACACAGCCTGCGCCACCATGACGTTGGAATGGCGCCATAGTGACGTCAAAATGGCGTCACTGAGACGGCAGTCGACTCTAGAAGGGATGCACATGTTCAAGTCGCAGCGGCGAGGGTTCCTCGCCGCAGTCACACTCGCAACCACGCTCGTGATCGCCGGCGCTCCCGCCGCATCCGCGACGGCGAAGCCGGAAATCAAAATCTCCGGCGGGCTCACGCAGCCCGTCTTCTCCTACAAGGACGCCATCCGCGAGCACGTCCGGGTGCAGTCGTCGGTCGACAGCGACGGCGATGGCAAGAAGGACCTGGTCCGGGTGGACATCATCCGGCCGAAAGAGAGCGGTTCCGGGCTCAAGGTCCCGGTGATCATGCAGGAAAGCCCGTATTACGACAACCCCGGAGTCGGCTTCGAGATTGAAAAGAAGAAGTACGACGCGAACGGGAACGTGACGAAGTTTCCGATGTATTACGACAACTACTTCGTGCCCCGCGGGTATGCGTTCGTGTCCGTCGACATGATCGGCACTAGGTTGTCCGACGGCTGTCCGACCTCCTACGGCGCCGCCGACGTGCTGGGCGGCAAGGCGGTCGTCGACTGGCTGAACGGCCGGGCGTCCGCTTATGACGACAATGGCAATCCGGTCAAAGCCTCCTGGACCACCGGGCGTACCGGGATGATCGGCCACTCGTATGAGGGAGCGCTTGGCGTCGGTGTCGCCGGCACTGGCGTACAGGGGCTGGAGACGATCGTGCCGCTCTCGGCGTACACCAGCGGATACGAGAACGGACACGCCAACGGCGTTCTCACCTGGTTCAAGGGTGGTGCGAGGTGGCAGTCCGAGCACGTCGACAAGGATCCGGCGGAGAAGTGTGAGGCGGTGCGCCAGTGGATGGACGCCGAATCCGACGACGCCACCGGCAACTACAACGCCTACTGGAACGAACGCAACTACCGGACCGGGCCGATCTCGAAGGCGCGCAACATCCGCGCCAGCGTCTTCGCGGTGATGGGCATGCAGGACCGCAACGTGGTAGGCAGCCAGTTCTCCGAGTGGTGGGCCAAGCTGCCCCGCAAGGTGCAGCGCAAGGCGTGGGTGACGCAGTACGGGCACCTCGACCCGTTCTGGGCCCGCCGCGAGGTGTGGCTCAACACCCTCAACAAGTGGTTCGACCACGAACTGATGGGCGTCTCCAACGACATCATGCGCCAGCCCCTCGTCGACGTGCAGCTCGGCCCCGGCCGCTGGATCACCCAGGCCGACTGGCCGGCGCCGGCACGGACGACGACCCTGCGGCCGCAGCAGGACGGCTCCCTGGGCCGCAAGCCCTCGACCGGCACCGGCAGCTACCTCGACACCGCCCAGACCGAGATCGCGATGGCCGCCGACCCCGCCACCACGAACCCGCACCGGCTGGCCTTCCTGACCCCGCCGCTGAAGAACGCGACGCGGCTGTCCGGAACGCCGAGGGTGAGCCTGAAGGTCAAGCTGGACAAGCCGACCGCCAATCTGGGCGTCCTACTCGTCGACTACGGCCAGGACACCCGCATCAACTACCGCGAGAAGACTGCGACGTCCTCGGAAGGCCTCAAGGTCATCGGCGGCGAAGACTGCGTCGGCGAGAGCACGGCCGATGACGACGGCTGCTACTTCAGGGCCGGCGACAACACGGCGACCTCCGGCCTCAACGTGGTCACCCGAGGAATCCTGGACGCGCAAAACCACAAGTCGCTGAGCCGCCAGGCACCCCTGACGCCGGGCAAGTCCTATCAGATCACCTGGAAGATGCTGCCGCAGGACTACGAGTTCAAGGCGGGGCACCGGCTGGGCCTGGTACTGACCGGAACCAACGACGACTTCAACCTCGACCAGACCGGCAACGGCACCGGCACCGACGTCGAACCCGGCACCGGGGCCAAGGTCACCATCGACCTGGCCGGAACGTCGATTTCGCTGCCGCTGGTCAACGGCACGGCCATCAAGTAACAGCAAGATCGACCATGTGTAGGGTCGCGGCCAACGTTGGCCACGACCCTACACATGATGTCCCGGGCATCCCTTGCCGGCACCTGTCACCACAAGCCGGACACGAGATGCCGCTGGAAGGCGAAGACCACGATCACAGGGGGGATCGCGCCAGGATCGATCCCCCAGTGATGAGCAGGTAGATCGCGGCGGGTACGAGCACTCCGGCGACCGCGACCGCGATCGGTATGGCCGTCAGTCGGTCTTCTCTACCCGCACAGTGCCGGCGGTCCCGTCGATCGTGATCAGCTGTCCAGTCTTGATCTCGTGGGTGGCGTTGCGGACGCAGATGACGGCTGGGATGCCGTACTCCCTGGCCACGGTGGGGCCGTGTGCCACCGGCGACCCAGTTTCGGTCACCAGCCCCGCCGTTGTCATGAACAACGGGGTCCAGCCGGGATCCGTCGTGGGGGCCACGAGGATTTCGCCTGGCTCGATGTGCGCGCCTGCTGGGTCGCGGATCACCCGCGCCCTGCCGGTCGCCCGGCCGGCGGCACCTGCCATCCCGGTCAGCACCCCATCCTCCACGGGTCCTGGTGGGGCGAGCGCTTCCACGTCGGTCCCGTCGGACAGGAGGGCTCCCGGGACGGTGGGCCGTCGCAGCTCCCGTTCGTAGGTGGCGCGGCGAGCCGCGATCAGGTCCCGATGGTCGGCTCCGTTGTGTACGGCGGCTCGGGCCTCGGAGAGATCGAGGAACATGATGTCGTCGGCGCGCTCCAGCAGGCCGCGAGCGGCCAGGTCGGTTCCTATGAGCAGAAGTTGGCGCCGCGCGGCCAGGATCGCCGGCAGCCAGGCGAACTTCGCGATCTCCCGGAGCCCGGTGAGCTTGCGCGAGCGGCGCATGAAGAACGTCGCGAGCCGGCCACGTACAGGTCTCCGGCGCCGCGCTCGCCGCGCGAGCGTGTCGATCATCTTCTCCGCCTTCTGGGCGGCCTGCTCGAACCGCCGGTCGGGCGCCTGCTCTGGGTCGTCTACGCGAAGGTAGTTGGCGATCGTGGCGAAGAGGGGAGCAGGGGCCTCCTCCCACCGGGGCATGCCGACGTCGATCTCGGCGGCCGCGCGCATGCCGTACCTGTCGAGGAAGCCGGCCATCCCGATGTCGGGGAGGTCTCCCGCGCGGTACTTCGCGGCGAGTTCCTCCGGCGGGGTGCTGAGGAACAGGTCGCGGTGTTCCCTCGCGTTCACCGCGACCTTCCAGAGCGCGAGGTCCATCTCCGTGGTCACGTTGTACGGCATCCCGCCGAGGACAATGTCCAGCTCGTCGTCGGCGACGCCTTGGAGCAGTCCGGACGGTGCCGAGCCCGCGATCATTCCGGCCATCAGCGGCCACACCAGCCGCATCATGTCGGGACCCATGACCGCCTTGTGGGAGTCCTCGATCACCCAGCGGAGCCGCTCGGCCGGCGTGGCCGGCTCGGCCGGCGTCGTCGTCTGGCGCCTGATCTCGCTCAGGGCGCGATAGGCCCGGACGCGGGCGGCGTCCGGCCTGGCCAGACTCCGGACGATGCCGACGATCGCATCCGGCGCCAGCCGCAGCGTCATCTTCACGGCATTGCCGAGGCGGAAGGGCAGGCCGCGCCGCGGGGCAAACCGCGGATCGTCCAGCATGCGCTGGACAGCGCCCTGTACCCGCGGGCCGTACACCTGCAGAGAAATCCCCAGCCGCTTGCGCATGGACTTGTTGCGCAGGAAATCGGTCAGATCGAAGTAGAGCCGCCCGCCGATCGGGACCAGCCGAGGCAGCGGATCGCGCGGATCGATCGTGGCGCCCATGGCCTTGAACCACATGCCCGAACCCGTCTTGAGCAGCGACACCCCCATCGGTGTGGCCGGCCGGAGCATCCCTTGGATGTGACCGAACTCGAGGTAGAGCCGGGTGTCGCCGGTGTCCGGCGGGGCCGGGAACAGGGTGGTGATCGGCCGGGACTGCAGCAACCACAGCGTGCCGGCCGCATCGATTGCCCACTCGATGTCTTGCGGCGAGCCGAAGTGCTCCTGCTGCCGCCGGCCGGTGTCACGCAGCTCTTCGAGCTGTTCTTGGCCGAGGCAGCCGTCGTCGTTCGGTACGGCCGGCGCCTGGTGACGGAGGACGTAATGGTCCGGGACGACGGTGCCGTCGACGATGGCGGTGCCCAGCCCGCGGGCGGCGTCGACGACCATTTCGGTGCGGCAGCCGGTGATCGGATTGGCGGTGAACAGCACACCGGCGACCACGGGGTCGATCATGCGCTGGACCACCACGGCCATGGCGGCGTCCTCGATACCCACCGTGGCGCGATAGGCCACGGCGCGCTCGGTGTGCAGGGAGTCCCAGCACCTACGGACCGCGTCGATGAGGGGACCGGCGCCTTCGACGTTGAGTAAGGTGTCCTGCTGGCCGGCGAAGCTGGCGTCCGGCAGGTCCTCGGCGGTGGCGCTGGAACGGACGGCCACGCGCCCGCCGCCGAGCCGCTCATAGGCGTCGATCAGCTCACTCTCCGGTAGATCTCTGGACTTGTAGGACTCGACGGTCAGGCAGAAGCCGTCCGGGACGCGCTCACCCGCCTTGATCATCTCGCCGAGTCCGGCGGCCTTGCCGCCCACCAGATCGATCATGGAGGAGTCGATCTCAGACAGATGGATCACTTGCATCCCTTCCTCCTCGCGGGCTTTGCGTAGATCTCCAGTGAGCGGAGGACGACCTCCCGCTCTTCATCCGTGAAGTGATTCCACATCGCCGTCTGCACGTTGACCGGGACGTCCCGGACCTTTCGCAGGAGCGCACCCCTCTGCTCGGTCAGGAGAACCCTGCGCATCGCCGCCGAGCAGCTCGGCGTGGCCGAAGACCGCGCGCAGCAGCGAACAGGATGCATAGTGTGGCGGTCTTACCCGAGCCGTTCAGGCCGAGGAAAGCCGTGCACCTCGCCGATCTGTACGGTGAGGTCGAGCCCGTCCAGCGCGTGGACTTGGCGTCGTGCTTGGTCGGGCCACTGATGAGAACGGCGGGACTGTTCGCCATGAGGACGCCTCTGCAGCCGGTCGGATATGACGTTGCCGACCAGACTTCCCGGCGCTCCAGGATCGACAGTAACAGCGCCGGAGCCGCTCGGCCAGACGCCTGGTGATGAGTTCACGACGGCTGGTCGCTCCTCCGATGCTGTTGACCATTTGGGTTGAGTGGTACGTAGAAACAGGGCGACCGAAAGCGGGGCCCATCGGCCCAGCGGCCCTGCTGATCGGCAATAGCCTGATCGTGCGGCGGGCGAGATGGACTTTCGACATCATGGTGTCCGTGGAAAAGAACGAATGGGATGAAAAGGTGTGGGCCCGGCAGGCGGCCGAGTTGGAGGAGCAGTGGAAACTGCGGGCCGTCGCGCAGCGGGATGAATCCCTGCGCCAGCACAATCTGATGTACGGCGGTCTGATCGCCATCGGCATCGTGATGATGCAGCCGTTCCTGACCGAGGCGCCGGACCTGTCCGCCACGATCTGCGTGGTCGCCTTCTCGGTGGCCATTCCGATCCTCGCCGCCCTTGTTCTGGTGAACAGCCAGGAGAGGTACCGACGGCGTGAGGCCACATCCAAGTTCGTCCAGTTCGCGAGACAGGCGGCTTTCGGGGCCGGATTCATCGGGGTGGCCGCCGGCTTCTGGCACATCACGCCGATCGCCGGGGTGGGGATTCTGGTCGCTGCCGTGGTGGCCATAGCTGTTCAGTCGGTCGGCTACACGGTGGTGGAACAGGAGGGCGCGCAAGCTGCGCCGGAAGGAAAAGACCAGGGGGTGCCGGAGTCATAAGTCAGGCCATGCTGAGGGCTTGATCGTCGCCGGGGCGGCGTCCGAACTGACCGCCGGTCTGGCGTCCTGATGACCGCTCTCCAGGAGATCTCGTGACCGCCCACCGGGTTCGTCGTGTCCGTCTACCTGGCGACGTTGGTGTCCGTCCACACGCCGCGGTTGCGCGGAGGCGTTCGCGAGCGTCTTCTCTAGATCCTCCAGGGCCCGGTGGAGCTGCTCCTTGACCTGTTCGATCGCCTCGGCCGCCTGAGCCGGTTTGAGGACCAGCTGGCAGAACTCCGCCCGTTTGGCCTCCCACTGCTCAGGGGTGTACAGGTAAGTGCCCGCGTCGGCGTAACGGCGTGAGCCCGAACACATCCCCGCTGCGCAGACCGTCCCGCAGTTCGCCATCGCCCCAGCGGACGGGGTGACCGTGCTGCGACTGGCACGTCCACAGTTGCGGCATTGCGTTCCTGGCCGTCACCGGCGCCCTGCTGCTGGTGGTCGCCAGGGGTGAGATGAACCTGCTGGTGCCGCTGTTCGCGATCGGGGTGTTCGTCGGGTTCACGATGTCGCAGGCCGGCATGGTCCGGCACTGGCTGACCGACCGGCCCGCCGGGTGGCGGTGGCGGGCCGGGCTGAACGGGTTCGGCGCTGCTGACGTTCGTAGCGGCGGTCGTGGTGACGGCGTTGAAGTTCGGCGAAGGCGGCTGGCTGATCGTGGTGGCGCTGCCGCTGCTGGTGGGCGGGCATGGAGTGGGTCAACCGCTCGTACGCGTGCATCGGGGCGCGGCTGGAGTTGGGTAAGACCCCAACACCGCCGCGGCCCCGCCGCTCGCTGGTGGTCGTGCCGGTACATGCGGTCACCCGGCTGACCCGCGACGCGCTGGCGGCGGCGTTGTCGTTGGGGACCGGGTGGTGGCCGTGAACGTCACCCACCCCGAGGACGAGCGGCAGGCGCGTGCGTTCGTCGAGGAGTGGGAGTGCTGGAACCCGGGCGTGGAGCGGGTCCAGCTCTTTGATGTGCGCCGGCGGCTCGACGAGCCGCTGCTCGCCTACCTGGCGCGGGTGCCCGAGCCGCAGGTGTTCGTGCTCATCGCCGAGGTCGAGCCGGAGCATGCCTGGCAGTGGATGCTCCAGAACGAGCGCGGCGCGGTGCTGGCCCGGGCCTTGCGGCGGCGTACCGACGCGGTGGTGTGCCGGATGCGTTTCCGCGTGTCCAGAGAGGCCAGGAGCGACCGGAAACCGGCTGCTGTGGCAGGCCGGACCGGCTGAATCACGCGGTGTCCGCCCTGCCGAGCAGATCCTGTACCGCCTGGACGACGCCCTCCTCGTCGGTGACGTGAAGGGTGTTGTCACCGTCATGCGCGCCGTAAGACCGGCAAGGCCCGCCGTCAGCGCATCCTGGCGTTCAGGGGCAAGGCTGCCGTAGGCGGCGAGGGCCTCAGGATCGAGAACGCGGATGCCACAGCGAAGGCGGAGGCCGTCTCCCGGATACCCGGGTCGACGTCGTAGCCGGGATCGGCCTGCGCCAGATAGGCGATCACGACGTCCAAGCCCGGCTGCTCATCGAGCTGCGGGTGAGCGGCGGCAACGTAAAGTTGATCCTCGCGCCGGGCATGGTGGTGAACGCCAACGAGCTGTCGGTACGGCACAGCAGTCTGGCGATCAGCAGGGACGCGGCCGACAACACCCCGGAGACGCTGCACGTCCGCTTGGTGAGCCGAATGCGGTATGGCCGGCTCAACACCCGGTGGCAGGCGCCGCGCCGGCGATGCAGTTGGGCCCGGATACCGCAGGCCTGCCTTCCTGCTCAACCTCTGACCATGGGTGCCGAAGGTCAGGAAAGGTCCTTTCAGGCAGCTCTGGGCTGGATCGACGCTGCCGTGGAGCCGCTGTCCTGATCAGCTGCCAAGGAGGTCTTGAATCGCTTGAAGAACGGCGTCGGGACGGCGGAATATAACGGAGAGGTGTCCGGCGTCGTCGATGACGCGGTTCTCGCCGTGCGCAACCGATGTGGCCAGCGCGGTGTAGAGCCGCGTCTTGGCTTCGGCCTCCTCGTGGAGGAGCGATGTAGGTATGCCCTGGCTGACCGCTTCTTTGAAGGGGTCGATCGCCGTGGCGGTGAGGACGATCAGCGGGACGTCGGGCATCGGTCCCGCGTTGCGTACCTCATCATGGAGTTGGTAACGGTTGGCCGCCTCTTGGCCGCCGATCTTCAGCCATTCCGGGCTGACATGACGCTCGATCAGCGGCTTGCGGATCTCTACCGGCCAGTCGGCCATCTCCCGGGCGAACAGGGCGCGGTAGAACTGGATGATTTCGTCGGGCAAATCGTCAGGCACCGCCTCGTCGGGGTCCCATGCCTGATACAGCTCGTTCAATTCCTTGGGCATGTAGGAGTCGTAGTCCTCATGTTCGGGCTCCACCAGAACCAGGCCCGCCACCTCGTCAGGGAAACGCTGCGCATAGTGGCGTGCGTAGAGGCCGCCGAGAGAATGACCGACCAACAGGTAGGGGGCGGGCATGCCGACGACCCGCAGCAGCTCGCGCAGCTCGTCGGTGACCTGGGCGCAGGTGCGAGGCAGCGCGGCCCGGTCACTCCACCCCGTTCCGGCTCGGTCGTAGAGCACGCTCGTGGTGAGTTCAGCGGCCCGCTGTTGAACGATGAAGCCGTCCATCCCGGATGAACCGGCCCCGGGTAGGAACACCACCGCCGGGCCCCCGCTGCCCGATCGGTGGAGGAACAGTCTCCGATCCCTGACCTGGTAGTGCCGTCCTACTGGCGGCGTTGTCTCGGCCGTTTGACGGTGCATCGCTGGCTCCTTCACTGTCAGCGCCGGCTTGGCGGAGACGCGAGTGCGCCTCTCGGCCGCCACCCATCGCCATGCCACCGGCATCTGTATTCCCAATTTTAGGAACGGTACCAGATATGGGATCGTAGAGCCGTGGACACCCTTGAACTGCTCCTGCACCCGGTCCGGCTGCGCATCGTGCACGCCATGTCCGGCGGTCGCACCCGCACCACGTCAGACCTGTGCGCCGGCCTGCCCGACACCCCCAAGACCACGGTGTATCGGCACGTCGGCCTGCTGGCCGAGGCGGGAGTGCTGGAAGTCGTCGACGAGCAGCGCGTGCACGGCGCCGTCGAACGGCACTACCGGCTGCGCCGCGAGCACGCGGGGATCGACGCCGGCATGGCCGCGTCGATGTCCCTGGAGGAGCACCGTCACGGGTTCGCCGCCGCCATGGCCGCCCTGCATGCCGAGTTCAACGCCTACCTCGACAGGGACGGAGCCGACCCGACCGCCGACTCCGTCGGCTACCGGCAGGGCACCATCTGGCTCACCCCGAGCGAGCTCGCCGAGATGATCGGCGAACTGCGCGACGTCCTAGCCTCCAGGGCGGGCAACAGGCCCGCGCCGGACCGCAGCCCTCACCTTCTGAGCATGATCCTCTTTCCAACGGAGGAATCACCGCGGCACAGGAACGGCCAGCAGGCTGACGACCACCCCTGAGTCCGTGCACGGCTTCTCGTAAACGAGCGCGATTCCGATAGAAGATCACCAAGGGCATCGCCGCCGGCGGCAACGTCACCTGGCGGTGGCAGCCGCCGCACCTGCCGTCGCCTGCCACCCGCCACTGAGCCGGGGGCCGCTCTATGCTAGGGACCCCCGGCAGAGCGGTCGCCGCCGGCGGCTTCACTCAGCCTTTGATGAAGCGGCGGGTCATGTACCGACGCACCGGCGGAAGGGCTGCCAGGCGCAGCGGAAGCTGAGTCAGCCACAGCAGCAGCGGGTTGGCGGGGGCGTAGACGCCTTTGACCCGGCGGCCCAGCTTCTGCTTCTTGTCGACCTCGGGCCGCAACGCCGCCTCCCAAGCGGCCAGGGCGGCGCCGATGTCGCCGGGGTGGCGCTCCAGTTCGGTGCCGAGCCGGTCGGCGCCGCCGACCGCCAGGGCGGAGCCGTAGCCGGCGAACAGGGTGACGCACCAGGCGGCGTCGCCGAGCAGGACCACGCGGCCGCGGCTCCAGGTGGGGGCCACGACCTGGCTGATGGTGTCGAAGTAGACCGAGTCCGTTGTGGCCATGCCGGCGAGGACCTCGGGGATGATCCAGCCGAGGTCGCCGTAGACCTGTGGCAGCACTGTGGTGGGTCCGTCGGCGCGGGTGCCGGTGCCGCGGTCGGTGCGGTAGCCGAAGAAGGCGACGTTGCGTCCGTCGCCGACGCTGATGACCGCGACTGTGCGGCCGCGCGAGGACAGGGTGCCGGTGGTGCCGGGCGCGATCGCGTCCGGGCGTTTGTCGAGCATGTAGACGGCGACCATGTGCTCCAGGTCGAGCAGGTAGTCCTCCTCGGGTCCGAAGACCAGGGCGCGGGTGGCCGAGTGCAGGCCGTCGGCGCCGATCAGCAGGTCGGCGTGTTCGACGCTGCCGTCGCTGAGGGTGACGTGCACGGTGTGCGCGTCTTGGTCGACGGCGGTGATGGTGGTGTCGAAGCGGATCTCGGTGGTGTCGCGGACCTTGTCGTACAGGACGGTTTCGATGTCGCCGCGCAGGATGTTCATCGAGCGAGGGCCCATGGTGGCGGAGATGCTCTCGCGGGTCAGGGAGAAGCGCCGCTGGCCGTTGGGCTTGTGGTAGACGAGTTCCTCGGTGACGAAGGCACGCTTGTGGAGGTCGGGCAGGATGCCCATGCGTTCGGCGGCGTCGTAGCCGATGCCGCCGAAGGTGACGCCGTAGCCGCCGCTGCGGCGCTGTGGGGCGCGTTCGATGATGAGGGTGTCCCAGCCGATCTGGGACAGTCGCAGGGCGGCGGCCAGCCCGGCGATGCCTGCTCCGATGATGATGGCGCGCATAAAGGTTCCTTGCTGAAGCTTGGTCGAGGGTTAGAGCTGGTCGAGGACGCGCCGCTCGGCGGCGGGGTCGAGCCAGGTGTCCGGGGAGGGGGCGTCCGGGCGCGGGGCGGGGTCGCCTTCGGCCTGCAGCCAGGCCCAGGTGTCGGCGATCGTGTCCCGGAGCGGGCGGGTGGTCAGCCCGGCGGCGTGGGCGGCGCTGACGTCGGCGTCGTGCATGCCGGTCGGCGCCGGGTCGTGCGGGAAGCGCAGCCCGAACTCCATGCCCAGCCACACGCCCTCGCGGCGCAGCAGTTCCTCGGGCGCCCACACCAGCTCGGCGTCGAAGCCGGTCACCTCCAGCGCCGTCTCCAAGAATTGCCCGATCGTCACCTCGCCGGGACGGCCGGTCACCGTGTACGCGCCGCCGATGCCGCGTTCGGCGCACCGCAGCATCCAGGCGGCCATGTCGCGGACGTCGATGTACTGCAGGGACGCATCCGCCGGCCCAGGCGCCAGCACCCGGCCACCTTTCTCCAGGCGGCGCAGCCACCACGGGACGCGCCCGACGTCCTCGTACGGTCCCAGGATCATCCCAGCCCTGGCCAACAGCGACCGCGCGCCGTAGGACTCGATGACGGCCAGCTCACCGCCACGCTTGGCGGCGGCGTAGTCGTCACTGTCGTCGCTTTCGGGGTCGCCGTCGACGAGCGGGGCGCTCTCGTCCGCGCCCGCCGGCCACGGCCAGCGATGTACGCCGCGGCTGGAGACGTAGCCGTAATGTCCGATACGGCCGGCCAGCAGGCGGGCGCTGTCGCGCACGACGCGTGGGGCCCAAGCCCAGGTGTCGATGACGGCGTCCCACTCCTGACCGGCGAGCGCGGCGGTGACCGCCGGGGTGTCGGTGCGGTCGGCGATGAGCGCCCGAACGCCGGGGAGCGGTGGGCGGCTGAGGCCACGGTTGAGCGTGGTCACCTCATCCCCGCGCTCCAGCGCGGTTTCGACGACGGCGCGGCCCACGTGGTGCGTGCCGCCGAGAACAAGCAGTTTCATGACGCTCCAGGACTGAGGGGCAGCCAGAGGGCTGACGGGTGGTCGAGATCGTGAAAGATCTCGTGATCTGAGGTGCGCAGCTCGCGCGTCGTGGCCAGCGGCTGGCCGGTGCCCGGGTTGCGGCCGTAGCGGGGATGAGCGCCGCTGGAGACCTGCAGCCGAATCCGGTGACCGCGTACGAACCGGTGGGCCAGCGGCCACAGCTCGATGTCGACGGGGCGTGTGTCGCCGGGCTGGTTCAGGCGCACGATGCCGTCGCACAGGTTGAGCGAGCGGCCGCGCGGGGTCACGTCACACAGGCGGGCGAAGTAGTCGACGTGCGGGATGGACGAGCGGGCGTGCAAGCGGACTCGTACCGGGCCAATGACCTCGACATCGTCGGTCAGGGGCGCGGTGGTGAAGGTGAGGACGTCCGCTCTCGCTTCGATAGCGCGGTTGTCTTTCGGGCCCGCGGACCTGCTCACCGCTGTCCCGCCCACGGTGGGGGTCGGATCGCCGGGGTCGTAGCGGTAGCGGCTGGGGTCTGCGTCATGTTGGGGTTCCTCGAGGCTCAGCCGCTTGTCCGGGTGCAGGTACCACGGAGTGGGCCGGTGGGCGGGAGGCCAGCCGGGCAGGTCCAACCACCGGTTCGCGCCGGCGACGAATACCCGCACTCCTGTGAGGGCGTCCCTGTCGAGCAGGGCGGCGTCCAGGGCCGCCAGGGCGTCCTTCATGCCGTCGCGGGTGTACAGGCCGCGGCCGTGCCCCCAGGGCCCGACCAGCAGCCGGACCTCGCGCCCGGTGGCCAGCAGGCGTGTATGGTCGGCCAGCATGCTCGGCAGGAAGAAGTCGTACCAGCCGCCCTGCAGGTGCACCCGGGGCGGCATCCGCTCGACGTTGGCGCGGTGGTCCATGCGCGCCCAGGACGTCTGGTCGGGACCGTTGCTGATCCACTCCTGAAACCAGCTCACCTGGTGCCCGGTCAACGCGCGATCGGCCCGCTCCAGCGGGAGGGTCAGGGTGGCGCGGCGCAGCTTGCGACCGGCGGTAAGCGTGGCCAGCAACTGCTGGGGCAGCGAGAAGTTCCCGCTGAACATGGTGTCCACGAGCTGGACCCAGCCCAACGCGTTGCCCAGCGCAAAAGCACCGCCCGGGTACATGAAGTGCTCGGCGAAGGCCGACGGCGCGTCCTGAATCACCGCGATCTTCCACTCCGGGATGTGCCGGGCGGCCAGCTCCCACTGGACGAAGCCCAGGTAGCTGGCTCCCCAGGTGGCCAGCACACCGCCGAACCACGGCTGGGCACGCAGCCAGCTCAGCGTGCCGTCGGCGTCGGCCGAGTCGATGACGAAGCCGTCGAAGCGACCGCCGGAGCCGGCCGTGCCACGCAGGCTCTGATACAGCACCTGATAGCCGCGCTCGGCCAGCAGCTTCGGCAGCTGGTCCAGCGCGTTGCCCCTGCCATAAGGGCTGCGCAGCAGGACCAGCGGTGGCCGGTCGACGTCGGCCGGGTAGTAGTGGGTGGCCAGCAGCCGCACGCCGTCGGCAGCGGGGATTTCGACGTTGCGCCGCACGCGGACCGGGTGCCGGATGGCGGGACGGACGCCGTACAGGCGGCTGAGCAGGGTCATCAGGGTTCGTCTCCTCGTCGACGCGTTCTGCATCACATCGCCGACCAGGCTTCCCGGCACACCATCGGCCCTCCATGGCGGAGCCCGATGTTCACCAACATACCGAATGTTCAGAAAATACTGAAGCCTCGTGACGTTCGATATTCTGTATTCCATGAACGACAGGCAGCAACGGTGGCAGGCGGCCGAACACCTCGCCCTGACACTGGCCGAGGGCGGACTGCAGCGCATGGCCGCGCGGACCCTGGCGATGTTCCTCTTCACCGACCAGCAGAGCATCACCGCAGGCGAGATCGCAGAACGGCTTGAGGCCAGCGCGGGCTCGGTCTCCGCCGCGGTCAAATCACTGCTATCCGTTGGCCTCATCGAACGCCTGCCCGCCCCCGGCAGCCGCCGCGAGCACTACCGCCTCCGCGACGACGCCTGGGCCATCCTGTTCACCAGCCAGAACACCGTTATCCAGGTCATGCTCCGAGCCGCGCAGACCGGCATCGACACCACCACGGCCGACGACCCCGCCCACCGGCGGCTCACCCAGATGCGCGACTTCTACCAGTTCATGCTGGGCGAGATTCCGGCCATGCTTGAGCGCTGGCATCAGCGCCAGCACGCCCGCTGAACCAAGGCCGAACTCCAGCAGACACGAGCCGTGGGCTTCAGCGGCTCGAAGAACTGCGTGACTTGGCCTGGTGGAAGGATGCTGGCGACCCCCGCAAGGCCGAGATAGCGCTCCGGTACGGGATGATCATCTTGCCGTCCACGCCCAGCAGTCGCGCGATGGCGCCCAGGGGCCGCATCTGGTTGGTATCGGCCAGCATCGGGTGCGGCGTCGTTGGCGGCAAGGCCCGGGCGCGCCATGCCTCCAGGGCGGCCTCGTCGTACAGTTCTGGTCCCGGGCGGGTGGTGTGATCGGCTGGCGCCGGATCGAGGCGGGGAAGCCGCTCGGCGGTCGCCTGAAGTTGCGGATTTCCGCCAGGCGAGCTGACGGAGGGCCACCAGTGCGGGCACCTCCCCGAGCCGGACCGGCCGCCGACGACACCAGAGCGTCAGTACGTCACTGCGCACTCGCACCCAGCCACGCACTGAGGCCCTCCGGCGGGGCTCCAGCTGCTGGCATTTTCGTGTCGCGGCGACCGTGTCCGCGATCGCGGCGTCGCGGATGCCGGGCCCCGATCCCGTCCGGCCTGCCCTGTGTGAGCTCTCGGAGCACCGCGTCGACGGTGACCGTGAGGCTGATCAGCTACGTGCAACGCTACAGCGGGCCGGACGGTAGGGGGAGAACATCTTCAACGCTGTCCTTCCCGGAGAGACCGGGGAATCGCCGGTAGTCTCCGAGGTGCTCGTGGGGCGGGCGCCGCGCTAGCTGACACCGTCCGCGCCTAAATCATCACCGCTCCTGCCTTCTCTGAGATAACGAAAACCGTTGACGAACTGGTCCCCGGCTACCGACCGTTAGGCCCGAAGCTCGGGTCGGACCCGGACGCCCCTGTCCTAACGGCCCGGCGTGGGTCGCGTGGCGAGGACCTGCCGCCAGTGCTCGGCGGCCTGGTTCATGTCCTGGCTGGTGTGGTGGAGGAAGCGGGCGACGGCCTCCAGCCGGGCACCGACCGGGGTGTCGGCGCCGTAGACTTCGATGCCCGCCTGCGCGGCCTCGGCCAGGGTGAGGTTCCTCTGGACGCTCGCCATGAAGGCCCGATACCAGATGTCGTCGTCGATGATGTACCGCTCGCGCCGCCCCCGGGGGTCCCGCTCGCGTTTGATCAGCTCCTGTTCCTCCAGGTACGCGACGGCGGTGGAGACCGAGGCCGGGCTGACCTGCAGTCGCTGGGCCAGCTCCTTGGCGGTGATCGCGCCGACGTCCGTGCTGTAGAGGCAGGTCAGGACCCTGGACATCATCCGGGGCAGGCCCGTCTGGACCAGCAGATCGATGAAGCGCGCCTCGAACTCGCGCACCGCCTCTGGGTCGCGTCCGTACGCCGTCGTGGTGGCCTGCGGTGGCGCGGACGGCGTGTGCTTTCGGCGGCGAGCGCGCCGCTCGGTCGCCTGGTGGGCCCGGTCGGCCGTATAGCCGCCCGGTCCGCCGTTGCGGAAGACCTCCCTGCTGACAGTGGAGGTCGGCCGGCCCAGGCGCCGAGCGATCTCGGCGTAGCCAAGTCCCTCTGACAGGCCCGCCGCGATATGCCTGCGATCCTGCTGGGTCAGCCTGCCTCCTGGCATTCGCGCTGCCCTCCTGTCGCTCGGGATCTGTCGGACCAGTATTGCGTTCGCCTGCACCCCATTGCAATGCAGCGTATCCATTCGTTGCATTAAGCGACAGGTCCATTGCAATCTTTTGAGGCCGTTCACCTGCATAGAAGCACGAATTGCTCGCCAAGTTCGATTGACAAGAATGTTGAACGCAACGTAGCTTCGGGACCGACTAAACGCGTACTATCTCGACTACAAGGGAGATCGAACCATGATGACCAGAACCCTCCGAGTCGCCGCCTGCCTGCTCGCCGCCGGGATGGCGGTGACCGTGAGCGCGCCGGCGGCGGTGGCCGGCGACCATGCCGAGGTCCAGCGGGTGCTTGACGAGGCCGTAACCGGCGGCGGTATGCCCGGCATCCTCGCTGACGTCCGCGACACCCGCGGGGCGTGGTTCGGCACGGCGGGCGTGGCCGACACCGAGACCGGACGTAAGCGCCGGCAGCAGGACCGCTTCCGTGTCGGCAGCATCACCAAGGCGTTCACGTCGACCGTGGTGCTGAAGCTCGCGGCCGAGGGCCGGCTGAGACTCGACGACAGCGTGGAGAAGTGGCTCCCCGGCGTGGTGCGCGGCAACGGCCACGACGGCAGCAAGATCACCATCAGGCGGCTGCTCAACCAGACGAGCGGCGTCTTCAACTACAGCCTGGACAAAAACCTGCTGGCCCAGTACGTCGGGCCCGCTTTCCTCGAGCACCGCTTCGACGCCGTCCGTCCCGAGGAACTGGTGAAGGTCGCCATGGCCAACCCGCCCGCCTTCGCCCCCGGCAAGGCCTGGGGCTACTCCAACACCAACTTCGTGCTCGCCGGGATGATCATCGAGAAGGTCACCGGCAGATCGTACGCCGAGGAGGTCGCGCGGCGGATCACCCGACCACTCGGCATGACCGCGACCTACGTGCCGGGCAACGAGGCGAAGCTGCGCGGACCACACGCACGGCACTACTCCAAGCTCCTGCTGACCGAGCCCGACGCCAAGGTCTACGACGTCACCGACCTGAACGCCTCCGGAGCCTGGGCGGCCGGCGGCATCGTCTCCACCGCCGGAGACCTGCACACGTTCTACCGTGCGCTGCTGGGTGGCCGGTTGCTGCCGCCCGCGCAGCAGAAGGAGATGTTCACCGGCGTCTCGACCGAGGGCGGGCAGTGGATCCCGAACACCACATACGGGCTCGGCGTCTTCTGGCAGCGGCTGTCCTGCGGAGTGACGGCCTGGGGTGGAGGCGGCATGATCCACGGTTCCTGGACGTACGCGATGGGCAGCCGGGACGGCAAGCGCATGGTCGTGAGCAACATCAACGGCGACTGGGGCAACCCGATCGGCGTGCCCCCCGCACCAGCCGGCCAGGGCACCTTCACCGAGATGCTGGGGGCGGAGCTGTGCCCGCGGGCCTCCCGGTGACCGGTCCACAACCTGCCGAGGCGAAACGAGACACCCCGAACGACTAGCGACGGCATGGAAGAGACGCTGCACATGGTCGGCCAGGGCAGCCTTTGTAGAGAAAGGAGCACGCAGGGGCTCATGAGACTAGGAGATTCCGTCCTTCGACCACGAAGGACTCTGAGGTCTACCGCATCGATCGCCAGCTGATCAGCGTCGATCTGTGGGATTACGGGAAGGCCCTGGAGCAGGTCAGGGACCGCCGTTGACCCAGCAGATCGTCTGTCCGCCCTGTCAAAGGCCGCCCGGCTGTGCTTAGGCGAACTCGGTGAAAGGCTGACAGCGGAGTGGATCGAGGACCAGCCAACATCAACGCAGCCTTGGACTGTCGGGCGATCACCAGACAGAGAAGCGCCTGACACAGGCGCTCCGTAGCTGATCATGGGCGGCTCAGAAGATGCCTCTACGCGAAGGCCAGAGCGCGGAAGGCGTTGCGGACCTTGGTCAGTGGTTGGCGGTCGCGGCCGTAGTACAGCTTGTTCGTCAGGAGGATGGCCCAGCGGTCTTGCTTGGGAGAGATCCACATTCCGGTGCCAGTGAAGCCATAGTGCACGTAGATGCCGTCCGCCGGATCAGTACTTGGGGCGGGATGCCAGAACAGACCCCGCGCCGGTTGCAGGTCGCCGGTATGCACCTGGAGGGATTCCTGGAGCCAGGCGGCGCTGACCGAGCTGTCGGCGCTGGGTTCGAGAAGGTGCCGTAGGAACGTCGCCAGGTCGGCCACCGTGGAGAAGACGCCGGCGATTCCACATACTCCGCCGAGCAGCCGTGCGGAGAAGTCGTGAGCGGTGCCTTTGAGATGGCGGCCGGTTGGCTCGTCGTATTCGGTGGGGGCGCAGCGTTCGATGAGTTCGGTGGACAGCGGGCCGAAGCGGGTGGTGGCCATGCCCATGGGCTCCCAGATGCGCCCCTGGGCGAGCCGATCCAAGGGCCTATGGGTCAGGTGTTCAGCGAGAAAGCCGAGGATAAGGGCGGCGCGGTCCGTGTATTCGACGGCTTGGCCTGGCAGGCGGTGCAGGGGCTCACGGAGGACGCCGACGCGGATCTGGTCGGGGTTGGTGCCGTACAAGTTCTTGAGGTTGGCACGTAGTGGGACGCCTGCGGTGTGGGTGAGGAGGTGGCGGACAGTGACGTCGGCCAACTGGTAGCCGTTCAGGTCGGACATGAGCGCGCCTAGGGGATCGTCCAGGCTTAGGCGTTCCTGATCCCACAGCATGCCGATGACCGACCAGACAGCGACGATCTTGGTGAGGCTGGCGATGTCGAACACGGTGTCCCGGGTCATGGGACGGTCAGGGTGGTTGGGGTCGAGGAGTCCGCAGGAGCCGGTGCAGTAGATGCTGTCAGCGTCACCGACGGCCCATACCGCACCCGGATAAACCTTCTGCTGGACGCCCTGCCGGAGAAGGTGTTCGATGCGGTCCGGGTCGGGCGTCATGGTCTCCCTTTCGGCGTGGTAGCTGCGGTGCCAGCCTAGTCATGGGCCTCGGACCTGGCTGTCAGCCGCACGGTTGGCGTCAGGCGATTTGATCGCCGAGAGCAGTGAGCGCTTTGGCGGTAGTGCTGATGGGGAAGCGGCGAGCGTTGGCAAGGCCGGCGGTGCGCAACCCGGCCCGTGCACCCGGGTCGTTCTGCAAGATTTGGAGGGTGGAGGCGAGGGCGTCCCGGTTGGTGAAGTCGACCGGGAGCGCGGTGTCGCCGAGCACGTCGATGAGGCCCGAGACGGGTTGGTAGAGGACGGGCAGACCACACGCTTGCGCTTCCACGGCGACCAGACCGAAGGCTTCCAGCGTTGTCGAGGGCACAGCCAGGGCATCGTGGTCGCCGAACGCGTTCCACAGCTGTGGCCGATCGAGCCAGCCCAAGTAGTGGTGCTCACAACCAGCCGTCCGAAGCCGCTCGGCAAATCTCTCGTATTCGATGACCGGGGCGGCAATGCTCAAGGTCATATCCGGGATATTCGCGGATGCAGCCGCGAGGGCAGCCATGCCCTTTTCTCCAGTGAGCCGTCCCGCGTAGAGCAGGCTGAAGGACCGACCATGATGGGTCGGTAGTGCTGGCTGCCGGTGCAGGAGGCGGTCGGGGATGCCCCAGGGGATGTGCACGACCTTGGTGAAATCCAGCTCTGGCGCGAGATGGCGCAGCCGATCGGCCATCGCCGGCGTGGGCACCACTATGGCGGTGGCTCGGTGCGCGCTTTGGCGGAGCACCTGACGTTGCGTGCCGATTGAGGTGGCGGTCAGCAGGTCGGTGCCGTGGACTAGGGCAATGCTCGGGTGCTTGGGAAGCGTATGGAGCAGTGCGGGCGTGGCGCCGAAGGCGAGGTGCTGCAGGTGCGTGATGGCCACGTCATTGGGCTTGATGAGGGTAGCCAGAGCGCTGCTGAGGGCGTGGATGTAGGTCCAGAAGCGGTGTCCTGTCAGGCATTTGCCGTCGACCTCGAGAGGTTCGATGGGCGGCCTGGCGGGCTGGTCGCTGTGGAGCATGAAGAGCCGGGCGGGGATCAGCGGTTCGGTGCCCCCATACAGGTCGTGTAGGAGTTCCACGCTGCCGCCGGGGCTCCCGGCGGGCAGGTCCAGGGCGGTGACGATGGGCTTCACGGCTGGCCTCCGTCGCTGAGGAGTTCCTGGTAGAGGCGGGAGATGTCGATGCCGGTGCTGGCGGTGTACTTGCGGCCGTGCTGCTGGTAGCTGGCGGTGGCGCCGAAGGTGTGCAGGAAGACGAGCTTGCCGAAGGTCATGCCGGGATAGACCCGTACCGGGCGGGCAACCCGGATTTCCAGCGTCCAGGCGATGGCGTGTCCGGTGTGGCCGAGGGGAGCGGAGACGTGGACCCAGATGCCGAGGCTGCCGATGGTCCGGTCGCCGTTGAGGAACTGGGCGTAGCGTTCGGACCAGGTCCGTTCGTGGGTGACCCCCAGGTACAGAACTCCCGGGACGAGCGTCATGCCGGCATCGGGAATAACAGACTCGGCGAAGTCGGTCGGGCGAGCGGCGTCCAACACGTCCTCGCACGTCCTGATGCGCTCTCCGAGTCGCCAATCGTAGGCGTTAGGGGACAGCCGGCAGGGATCGTAGGGGTCGATAGCGATGTCACCACGGGCGACGGCGTTAGCGATCGCCCGCCCCGTCAAAATCATGACCTGCCTGCCTGGAGCAGGTCACGCCAGTACTGCGACGGTTGTGGACCGGCGGAGTCCTGGTACTTGCCGCGGTAGAGATCGACGATGCCGGTCGAGACGAAGAACATGATCTGCCCGATTTTCATGCCGGGGTAGACCCGCAGCGGGCGGACCGGAGAGAGCATCAAGGTCCACTGGCCGTGGAAGCCGATGTCGCCGATCGGCGCGGTGATCTCGACGAATAGGCCTAGCCGTCCGACGGAGGAGCGGCCGAACAGCAGCGGCACGAAGCTGTCCGATCCGACTTCCTCCATGGTGTGACCTAGATAGAGCTCATCGGGCCGCAGGACATGGCCCTGGCGGCCAATGGTGAGGGCGCGCGTGGGATTGGGCCGATGGGCGTCGATGACGGGCTCCGTATAGTTCAGCAGGGTCGGGCCCAGGCGGACGTTGTAGCTGTTGGGGTTGACCTGGTCGGCATTGAAGGGGCTAATTCGGATGCGTCCGTCGCGGGCGGCGGCGCAGATCTCGGAACCGGTGAGGATCACGGCCTGTCTCCCGTTTGTTCAGTCAGGACGGCTTGAACAGCTTCGGCGAGCGACAGCGAGGAGCGGTTCCAGCGCCCACCGAGGTAGGTCTCGGCCAGGTACCGCGTGGTGACGGCATGGCGCACACCTCCACCGCGTAAATCGCCTACGACGATGAGCGGCCCGGTCTGGGCGGCGAGGGTGTCCGGGTCGCAGTCGCTCGGCAGCGTCGTGTGGACGAGCTGGTTCGCGAACGGTTCGATGGCCAGCAGGTCTCCTCGACGCAGAACGGGACCGAGGCGGACTGGACGCAGGCAGGTCTCGTTGAGGACGACGGCCTCCGCGTTGAGGCGGGCACGCAGTTGCCGCGCGATCAGCGTCAAGATCTCCCGCCGATCCGCAAGCGTGTGGCGGAAGCGTTCCGTGAGCGGCCCAAGTGGATTGGCGAGGACGTCTTGCATGGCATTGAGCTGGGAATGCAGGCGAGCTACGGGCTTTGCCATTGGTGCCCTATCCGGAAAGGCGCGAGCATGCGCATTCCAGCTTTGGCCAACGGGTGCGGCTTCGGCGTAGCCTGCGCCCAGCTCGTGCCCTTTGACCACCAGCGTGTTCCGTACCTGTACTGGTCCGTACTGTTCGCTGTGGCAGTGCCCCGAAAAGATCACGGAGACGAACGGGCAGGCCGCGGCAAGGGCCAGATCGTGCTCGAAGCTAGAGTGACTGAGCACGATCCAGTCATCGACCGCATCGCGATAGCGGCGTTTCAGCTCGTGCAGCGCAGGGCCAGGCGAGATGACGTGGTGGCCGGTGCGCTCGGCGCGCGGGATGGCGGTGAACGCCTGCTCGCCGAGTACAGCAGTGACGCCGACCCTCCGTCCCTCGATTCGTGCGATGTGGATCGGCCGAAACAGCGGCTCCCCCGTGTCTGAGTCGATCGCATTGGCGCTCACCGTCAGCGCTCGTAGGTCGGGTTCGAAGTGGTGCCGCCAGCCGTGGTTGCCTGGCGCGATGACGTCGTACAGCAGGGCCAACGCCTGACGTTCGATGTGTCCGTCGCCGAGCCGGTAGTAGCCGGTGCCTTCGAAGAAGTCGCCGCAATCCACGACGAGTGCCCGCTTGCGAGCCGCATGCAGGTACGTCAGCATCGGGAGCGGCTGGTCGAAGCTGGAGTGGACGTCGGTAGTGGCCACGATGCGCTCCAGCGCCCGCCGCCCGGTCATGCCGTGTCCTCGGTGATGTCCGCGCCGAGCTGGCGCAGCTTGCCCGGGAGATCGGCGTGTCCGCGACGCAGCTGCGTCATGCCCTTCACGGTGGTGACGCCGCCGGCGGTCAGTCCTGCGATCATGAGGGTGGAACCGGTGCGGATATCGTTGGCTGTCACCGGTGCGCCAACCAGGCGCTGCGGCCCGGAGAAACGACAGTGGGTCGCCGACAGTTGTTCGATGACCGCCCCCAGCCTGGCCAGTTGTGGAATCAGGTTGCCGTGCCGGCCCGGGTTGATTTCATCGGCGAACAGGTGCGCTCCAGGCGTTCCGAGCGCCAGAGCCATCAGCGGTGGTTCGAAGTCGGCGTCCAGCCCACCCGGTGACAGCGACGCGATCGCCCGCAACGGCTGTCCGGTGAGCTGGGTGTCGATGGCCTGAACCGTGATCGTGTCGGCTCCGGCGTGCGCGGGGATCCCAAGCCAGGTGAACGCCTCCAACGCCGGCAGCACGTCCGCGGCGCGCACGCCCTTGATCAGTGCGCAGCCACGGGTCACCGCGACCGCACAGGCCAGGGTGATCGCCTCGACCTTGTCTCCCGGCACCTCCCAGGCGAGGGAACCACTCGCGTCGTTGTACGGCGGCGCGAGATTGACCGTGTCTTCATCGCCGTACGCGTCCCAGCCGGCCTCCCGCAGGAACGCGAGGATCTCGGTCACCTCCGGGGAGAGGTTTGGCCGGACGACGGTCAACTGGCAATGATCGATCACCGCCCGGAGCAGGGCCGCCACGGTGGCACCTCGCGACCGGAACGGCAATCCGATCTCCACCGTGCTCGTTCTGCGCGCCGCTCTGTGTATCCGGTAGCCCGCGCTGTCCAGGGCCACGCTGTCCCCGAAGGCTTCGTAGACGCGGAAGTGCAGGTCCATGCCACGCTCGCCTACCGGGCAGCCGCCAGGCCAAGGGAGGTGTGCCTGCCCGCAGGAGGCCAGGAGCGCGGGCACTAGGTAGTACGACGCGCGGATCTTCGCCGCGTCCGGAAGTTCGGGTGGTTGTCCGGCGCCGGAGATCGGCTGGATCACGACCTCTTCCGGGTTGGTTACCGATCGAGCCACGCCATAGCCGGAGAGCTGCAGCAGGCCAAGCATGGTGCGCACGTCCTGGCACTGCGGCACGTTGCCCAACTGCACGAGCCCGCCCACCGTCGCGGCCGCCGCGAGCAGCGGAAGCGCGGCATTCTTGGATCCGTCCACACGAGCGGCGCCGACCAGCGGCTCCCCAGGACGAATCGCTATCGCGTCAGCGGCAGACACAGCCGAGGACGTGGCCATTTGCACTCCCTTCCGAGGCGAGGCCGTACCAGTCGAGCGGGCAGGCCGGGAAATTCCGATGACCCTCAGTAGATGACGTGCGCCGGAGGGTTGTCAGGAGGACAATGAGAGGCACACGCGGACGCGCTTGTCCGCGTCGCCGTCCGAGGAAAGAGACAACGCGATGTCACCCCCCGACATCCCGCTGTGGGCCGTGCGGCTACGCACCGAGCGAGAGGCCCGGCTCTGGGACATCCCCGACATGGCTCGGGAGCTACGTCGACACGCTCCCGATTTGCCAGACATAGCCACCCTGACCCGAATGATCAGGAAATGGGAGGCAGGGCAGCATCCTCCGGGGACGCGCTATCAGCTCCTTTACGCCCGCGCCTTCGGGGCCTCACGCGACCGCCTCTTCTCCCATGCACCGTCGCAACAGCTCGTCGGCCACTCGACCACGATGTCCGCCAGGGAGGTCGCTCACTTCGGCGCCTGGGCGGAAGCGAGCGACCTCGGCCCGGCCACACTGACTACTACGCCAACACCGTGACCCGCCTGGCTCGCGACTACCTCCACCAGCCGCCGGCCCCGCTCTTGCATACCGCCGCCGAACTGGCCAGAGACCTGTTTGCTCAGCTCAAATGCGGTCACCAGCGCCTGGACCAACGTCGCGAGCTCTACGCCACGGCCGCCAAGCTCTGCGCCTTCATGGCGTGGGCCGCTGGCGATCTCAGCCGGATTTGAGAGGCGGAAGCACACGCCCGTACGGCCCTCATCCTGGCCGACCAGGCCGACATCCCGGCTACGCGGGCGTTGGCGCTGTCCACCCAATCCAAGACGGCCTTCTGGGATCGCCATCAGCGCCAGGCCGCCGCACTCGCCCGGCGGGGATTTGAATGTTCACCGAGCGACACCATGAAGGTGTTTCTGGCCCTGCAAGAGGCCGACGCCCGGCAAGAACTCGGAGACATCCCCCGTGCCCGGCAGGCGCTGCGCGACGCCGAACGTGCCCGCGCGGCCATCAGCAGGCCCGACGAGTTGGGTGGCCTGTTCTCCTGCGGCTTGGCACGTCAATGCAACTACACGATGACGGTCCACCTCCGCGCCGCAGACGTAGGCAAGGCTGTCGCCGCTGCTGAACTGGGCCTGGACGCCTACCGGCACGGGGAAGAACGGGCGTACGGCACCTGGGCGCAGATTCGTATCTGCCTGGCGCACGCCCACCTCATCGCGCGGCAACTCGAAGCAGCCCAAGCCGCCCTCACCCCCTGTTCTCGAAGAGCCGGCCGAACGACGCCTTGGCCCTGTCGTCACCCGCGTCCTTGAGATCGGCAGTCTCCTCGCGCAGAGTCGATACCGAAACGACCGGCTCGCACGGAGCCTCCGAGAGCAGATCGACAACTACCACCCAGCAGGACAGCCGACCGAAAGGCGAGACACGTGACAGAGCCGCGGATGCGTGACCACTGGTGGTGGCGGCCTGGCTGGCGCGTCGGCCGTCGCATGTACACCTTCCACACGACCTTCCAGGACCAGCCCGCCCTTCACCGCCTGGTCGCCGCCTACCAGGCTCCCTTGTCCGCCTTGAACGGCCTCGACCTCATCCCGTACCAATGGCTGCATCTGACCATGCAGGGCATCGGATTCACCGACGAAGTGAGCGATGCGGACATCGCCGCCATCACCAAAGCCGCCACCGCCAGGTTGGAGTCGATAGAGCCGGTCGAGCTCACCTTCAACCGCCCGGTCACCGATCCTGAGGCTTTGCAGTGCCACGTTCAGCCCGCGGATGAAATGCGAGGGATACGACGAGCCGTGCGGCAGGCGATCGCCGATGTATGGGGCGCGGAACGAGTCCCGGACTCCGACCAGTGGACGCCACACGTGAGCATCGCCTACAGCAATTCTGACGGTCCTATCGAGCCGTACGCCAAGGCTCTCGACAGCGTGCAGGCCGAACCCGTGACCATCACCGTCCGCAGCGTCCAGCTCATAGTCCTGGACCGCGACGAGCATGTTTATCGCTGGACCACGAAGGCGAACATCCCGCTCCGAGCAGCAGCGGCGGAGTAGCTGGAGCCAGCTACGGTCGAAGCTCCCTGGCTGCGTCAACAAGATGACTACAGAGGTTGAAAGGCTAGCAATCGGCGACGGAATGGATACGTAACGCTACAGGCGAGTCACGCCATCGTCTTTCCGCAGTACAACGCTGCTATGCGATACCCCGACGGTGGCGGCCTGTCGGCCAAGGCGCGCGTCAAGCGCGAGCAGGTCCGCTTCAAGGCAGCCGACATGTTCCAGCGGGGCATGACCCCGCCGCAAGTCGCCCGAGCGCTACGAGTCACCCCCAGCTCGGCCAACGCCTGGCACCGCGCCTGGAAGAAGAGCGGCAAGCAGGCCCTGGCCTCCAAAGGGCCCGGCGGCTCGACCTGCCGCCTGAACGACCAACAGATCCAGACCTTGGAAGCCGAACTCGACCGGGGACCCGCCGCCCACGGCTGGGACGATCAAAGCTGGTCGCTGTCTCGTGTCGCCACGGTGATCAAGGAGCGGTTCGGCATCGACTACACCCCACGCGGGGTGTCCTACCTGCTGCACCGCATCGGCTGGAGCCCACAGGCGCCCGTACACCGCGCCACCGAACGCGACGAGGACGCCATCACCACCTGGGTGAAGGAGACCTGGCCTCATATAAAAGGCAGGCCGCCGAGCGCGGCGCCTGGATCTGCTTCGTCGACGAATCAGGGCAAAGCCTGCGCCCGCCGAAAGGGCGCACCTGGACCAGACGCGGGCAGACCCCGATCGTGACCGTCTCCGGCAAGGGCTCGGGCCGGGTCTCGGTCGCCGGGCTGGTGTGCATCAAGCCCGGCCGGCGCACCCGCCTCATCTACCGGACCATCACCTACCACGGCCGCAAGAACGAGCAGAAAGGCTTCGGCGTCCGCGACTTCAAGCTCCTGCTCCAGGCCGCCCACCAGCAGTTACGCGGCCCACTCGTGATCGTGTGGGACAACCTGCCCGCCCATGTCTGCGCCGAGATGGGCACCTTCATAGACGAGCACGACTGGCTGACGGTCTTCCGGCTCCCCGGTTACGCCCCTGAACTCAACCCCACGGAAGGCATCTGGGCCAATCTCAAGAAACACCTGGCCAACCTGGCCGTCCGCGGCGGCGTCGACCACCTCGCCGCCGTCATCAAACACCATCTCAAGCGCTTGCAGTACCGGCCCGACCTGCTCGACGCCATCATCGCCCAGACCAAACTGATCCTCGAACCCGAACCCCCGTAACACGAGAAGCCAGCCTTTCAGGCTCTGTATAAGTGACGCAATTCTTGCTTAACGCATGCCTGCCCAGCTCCCCGCCTGCTTAGGAGGATCATTGAAACGTCTCGTGCCAGTTCACTTGAAGACGTTCCTGATGGCGCGTATACATCTGACCCGTACGACGTCTGATCGAGGCGCCTCGGTCGTCGAATGGGTAATCACCACCGCGATCATCGCCGGAGCCATCCTCGGCTTGATCTCGCTGATCAAAGTCCTGGTGGCCCAACGAATGGGTGTTATCCAGAGCGATTGGTGAAGGCCGGCCATCTGGCCCTTCATAGAAGAATGCTGGAACATCCTGAGAGTCCGCGCCTCGCATCGGCGTCGAGGCGCGTGACCATCACAGGGAAGGCGCTACAGCTTACGAGCACAGGTCACCGGCACATAGCCGCTCTTCGGGCTGCCGGCGTTGACCAGGTACCAGTCGTAGTGCTTCGCGCCGCACTTGGTGTACGACTTCCCCCGTCCGATGACCTTCCAGCAACTTTCCAGGACGTCACCGTCTCTGACGAATGCAACAACGGGAGCGTCGGGCTTGGCTTCGTCGCGGATTGCTACCTTCTTGCCTGTGATCTGTACTCGCGTCGTGCAGGCGGAAAATGCCGACGCGGAGTGCCGCTGGCCTTGAGCAAAGGCTGGAGCGGCGGAGGCGATGGCCAGGAAGGCGAAGGCCTGGGCCAGAACCAGAAGGCGTCGCATTGTCGATCCTTTCTCTCGGAGAGCAAAGGATCTATCACGGGTTGTGCTCAAGCATAAGGCGTGAACAGGAGGATGGAATGCGCGCGACGTACGCGAAATTCCATAGGTAAGCTTTCGTCCGATTATCGCCAGTGGCGCTTCACTAGATCACTTAAAGGCGGGAAGTCTGGGCAGCGGTTTCCGAGGCCACCCCTGCGAGCGTCTCCTTGAGGTGGTGCCGAAGCCGTGTTGCCGCAGGTCGCTTCACCGATGTCGTATCGGTGCCAGTAGGCCTCCCGGTAGATCCCTGGCTAGCCATGCGAACACCTCTCCCAATTAAGTGGGAGGGGTCAGCGTTCGGCGTATCCCAGGCCAGAAGCCTGCCCAATGTCTGAGGTGCACTCCGACTCATGTAGTGGATCCCGGCCATAGAAGTGGAGCGAAGCTGTGGAGCCACACACTGGTTTTAAAAAGACAATAACCATTCTTATTGTCTAGTTTTTGTATTGTAGTTCTCTCACCTTTTCTCTGATGCTTATTTGCGCACTCTCCGCTCTCGGGTAAAGCTTGAAATAGAATCCACTGAAGCAATTGATTTGATCTACATTCTGGGTTTTAATTGAATTGGTCAAAAGGTGAGGTGTTCCGATACGCGGAACGCGAACAGATCGGAGAGCGGTCATGGCGAAAAGCGCGATGACAAAGAGCGTCCCGACCAGCATTCCTGGCGAGAGTCTCACGCCAGAGGACATGGCGCGCGTCACCCCGGAAGACTGGGCGGAGATCCGCAAGCTCGCCCGTGGATACTGCCGCACGGTCGACGCCACGCGGTCCCGTAAGCGCATGGACGGAAGCGCCACGATAATCAAGGGCGGCCACGCCCCCTATGGCACCGACGACGTATCCGACGACGTCAACCAAGACGCCGTCCTCCTCTTCGCGCAACGGCTCCGTGACGTCCTCCGCAAGTGTCAGACGGCTCCCGAGAGCGGCGCGACGCGCGAAACCCAGGCATGGATCTATGTACGCCGCGACGGTGGAGAGTTCACCATCACGCGAACCACGCTCCAGCGCTGGGCGGTCCGCGACGCTGCCGCCCGCAACGGCTACCGCGTGGACGTCCCCCCAGCCGAGATAGACGCGACGCCAGGGGCTCAACTCATGCGCGGGCTCCCTCACGCCGAGAACGTGACGCGCGCGGCGGTGGCCTTCTCTGCTGCGCAGCACAGCGCCGAGATCTTCCGTCAGGCGTTCGGAGACGGACAAGAGTTTCCCGTCCTGCGCGAGATCATCTCGAAAGCGGAGCAGGCAGAAGATCTGGGGCGGGCGGGAATACTCGCCATCGTCGCCCAGGAGCGAGAAGGCGGGGCTTATGGCTCCCGTCGGGCTGTCATCCGCATCCGGGATGTCGCGCGCGCAGAACTCAGGGAGCTTTCTGAGCGTCTTGACGATGCGCGGGACACGATGCTGTATGCCGGGGAAGGGTCGGCCCTGAACGGCTGACCCGGCAGCATGAAGGGCTCCAGAGTTCGACTCTGGAGCCTTTTTTGTGTCCAATTCATGTTGTGATGGCGGACGTTCGGGTGGAGCTGGTGGCCGTATTTAAGTGAGACCGCGACACCTCAAGCACACAAAAGGGGTGGCGGGCAAGTTCATTCTCTCGTCTCATTTTATTTCGAGGAAAGCGGACGGTCGGGCCGGTCTCGCCACCGTATTTAAGTGAGGTTGGGTCGCAAAGCCGTTACGGCAGTATTCGTCTCACAAAGAGAGTATTCATAGGCTGCCAACGCGTCTTGAAATCGGCCGTGATGTGTCTGGATTCATGTCTTCCGACACTTTGTCTCTGCTTCGTTGATCTCCGTCCCGGCGGTACGGCAGGCCCGCCCGGACGACTTCCAGCGCCAGAACAAGGGAGGTCTGTTCATGGAAGCCACTCCTGCCGAAGGACTGTTCATCGTGGTGCTGTGTCCGCAGTTGGCGCCGGAGGCGCACGGGCCGTGGTGTTCCTTCCGACACCTTTTCCTGTCGTCCGGCCTCGATAGGCCGGGGGACTGGTGCGGCACGGTCACCGATCTCGATCAGGTGCGTGAGCGCTTCCCAGGGGTGCTGTTCCACAAATGCCTGTTTGAGGTGCTGGAGGACGGTATCCGCCCGGCCAACGCGATCGGGGCCGATCAGGAACCCCCACCATCGTCATCCCCGCCGCCGATCGAGGGCGAGCGCAAGCCGAGAGGAGGACACCCCTATGGCCGTTCTTGACGGCATCATCCTGCCGCCGCGATGGCGCATCACGAGCCGGTTGCTCGCCGGTTGGCCGATCGATAACGAGCACCTGCTGGAGCTGTGGCCGCACAGCCGCACCCAAGATGGGCGGCTGCGATGGCTTTATCGGCTCTCACGCCGCAACCGGACGATCTTCACCGCAACCGACATCAGCTCACCGACCGGCACCATCCTTTCCACTGGCGCGCTGATCAGCTCCGCTAGGGCGGTGCTCAGGTTCCTGACGTTGTGCCCGGGGGACACCGACACCGAGTATTTCGACACCTACACCCGCACTCAGTTGGCGTGGCGCGATCGCTTCGCCGAAGAACTGGCGCTGTACGCGCTGGAGGATGTGTGCGGCTACTGCGGCGGAGGCCATGCTTCGCCCGGGTGCGGGACGAGGTGAGCGTTCATGCCGCCTGTCTCAAGCCGCTCGCGCTTCCCCGGTCTCAGGCTGGCTCAGCGTGTGGCGTTCACCACGCGCGGCGCGCTGTCGGCCGTCTACTCTCCGCCCGCGGAGACCGGCCGACTTCCCGCTGAATGGGTGGAGCGCTACCGGGCTGACGAGCCGTGCATCGTCTACGCGGTGTTGTCCTACGCCACCCCTATCGCCTGGGTCCTTGGTGACGGCCAGGTGATCATTCCCGACTGCTGCCACACCCTGATCATGAGCCGTCATCAGCAGCTATGCCGCACCTGGCTCTGATCGGTAACGACCGTTCCCGCAATTGATCGTCTGCCGTCTGTCGTTAGGCGGACCTCAGGAACGGTGATCCCGACCCCCGTCGACTGCGCTGGAGTCGCGCGCGAGCTCCGCACCGAACCGCTCTGGTCCAATCCCTCCACCGCACCATCCCTACCGCCCTGCCCCCGCCATGCCAGCGCGCCGCGCACCCCGATTGGGGGACCGTGCGGCGCGCTGACGTCTTCCCCTGCTTCCCGCTGTCGCCGAATCCCTGGAGGTGTCCCGTGCCCGAAACCGTGCGCCTGTCGCACCCTGTCGACTACCTGGCCATCACGCCCTACCTTCTCGGCTTCCACCCGGCCATGAGCCTGGTCATCCTCTCCTTTCACGACCGCGCCCTGGTCGGCAGCGCTCGCCACGATCTGCCCGGCGACCCACACGAGACCGGCGACGTCGTCGCCACGTGCATGAAGATTCTGACCCGCAGCCAGGCTGACGGCGCCGCCGTGATCGGCTACGGTCCGGCCGAGCAGGTCATGCCGCTGCTGGAGAGCCTACGCGGGGCGCTCGCGTCCGCCGGAATCGCGGTCCTGCAACTTCTGCGGTGCGCGGACAACCGGTACTGGACCCACCTCGATGCGGGCCCCACGGACGGCACGCCATTCGATCTGACGGCCAGTGCGGCGGCCGCGCAGGCGGTGGTGGCCGGGCTGAGCGCGTTGCCGGATCGCGGGACGTTCGCCGCCTGCCTTGAACCGGCCGACGGACCGGACCGCGAGGCCATCCGGCAGGCCACTCAGGCGGCCCGCGAGCGCGCCGAAACGCTGCTGACCACCGAGCAGCCGCGATACTGGTACGACGAGGGCACACGCGCTCTGCACGAGGCGTTCGCCCGCACGTCCGCCGACCAGCCGCTTTCGCCGGAGGAACGGGCGTGGCTGGGGGTGCTGCTCACCTCGATCGTGGTGCGCGATATCGCCATGACGCTGCTGGGCTGCTATCCGCCCGAGGCCCACATCAAGCTGTGGGGCGAGGTGACCCGCGGGGCCGAGCCCGGCTACGTCGCCGCCCCCGCGGCGCTGCTGGCCTTCGCCGCCTACAGCCGGGGCGCGGGCACCCTGGCTCGCATCGCCGTCGACCGGGCCCTGGCCGACAACCCGCGCTACAGCCTCGCCCACCTGCTGGACTTCAGCCTGCGCGAGGCAATGCCGCCCTCGATGATCCACGAGATGCGGGTCGCCGACATGGGGGAGAGGATCGCCGCGCAGGTTGAGTCCTGCCCGCGCGCCGCGCTCCCGCGGCTGCCGGTACCGGCTAAGGGGCGGTGAACCTGTCATGGGCTTCGCCGCAACCTCCTCCGCCGTGGTGATCGGCCTGTCCGGGTACGTCGTCCGCATCGAGGCCGACCTGTCCCCGGGACAGCCCGGCTTCCACCTGCTCGGCCTGCCAGAGGCCACCGCGGCCTGCACGCGGGACCGGGTCCGCGCCGCGATCCTCAACAGCGGCTACACCTGGCCCGACCGGCGCATCACGGTCACCGTGCTGCCCATCGGCACCCCCGTGTATGGGGCAGCCCTGGATGTGGCCATCGCGGTGGCCATCTTGGCCGCCGACGGCACGATCCCCATCGAGCGGCTGGAGCACACGGCGTTCCTCGGTGAGCTCGGCCTGGATGGCTCCATCCGGCATGTCCGCGGCCTGCCGTGTGCCCTGCAGGCCCTGGTCACTTCCGGGATCCGCTGCGTCGCCATCCCCGCCGGTAACGCCACCGACGGCGCTCGGTGTGCGCTCCTTCCGGCAGCGACCCTGGCCGACCTGGTCGGCCATCTCAACCGCGGCATCCCGGCCATCGCGCCGAGCCCGCAGGTCCAGGACATGCCGCCCATCCTCGATCTGGCCGACCTGCCCGGCAACCACGCGGCCCGCCACGCCCTGGAGATCAGCGCGGCCGGTGGGCATCACCTGCTGCTGATCGGGGACGGCCCGGCCACCATGCTGGCCGAACGCCTGCCCGGCATCCTGCCCGACCTCACCGAGGCCACCGTCGATGAGGTGGCCGAGATCCACGCGCTGACCGAAACCCCCCGCCGCAACTGGCGTCCGCCGCTGTGCGCCCCGCACTACACCAACACCACCGCTGCCATCTTCGGCCGCCGCAGCGGCGGCCGCATCCGACCCGGCGCCGTGTCACTGGCGCACGCGGGCGTGCTGTTCCTGGACCAGGCGCCCGAATTCGCCCGCAGCATCCTTCATGGGCTGCGCAGGCCGCTGGAGAACGGCGAGATTCTCCTCGCCGACTGGGAGGGCATCGTGCGCCTGCCCGCCCGCTTCCAGCTCCTGCTGGCCACCTCGCCCTGCCCCTGCGGTGGCATCGGCTCTTGCCGCTGCGGACCGGTAGAACGACGCCACTACCTCGCCCGGCTCGCCGCCCTGCGCGACCGGATCGAGATCACCGCTCCTATCCATCCGCTCGACCGCACTGCCGAACCCGGCGAACCCGGCGAATCGAGCGCCACCGTGGCCGACCGGGTGGCCGCGGCCCGCGCCCGCACCGCCCACCGGCTGACCGGCACCCCGTGGCGGACCAACGCCGAGGTTCCCGCGAGGGAACTGCGCACCTGCCACCGCCTCCACCCGGAAGCCGTCGACCTGCTGGAAGACCGGCTCCGCGCCGGAGCGATCACCCCTAGCACGCTGACGTGCCTGTTGCGCCTGTCCTGGACGCTGGCCGACCTGCGCGAGGCCGCCCGCCCCAGCAGGGACGACGCCCAGCGCGCCCTGCGCCTGTGGCAGGGCGAACCCGCCTAGCCGCATCCCGCCTATGCCTCGGCGGTCAAACCGGCCGCCGAGGCGCCCTTTCGCATGCCCCCTTTTCGCCTGATGGGAGGTCTTCCATGTCCCGCGAGAGCCTGACCTGGCTGAACCAGAACACTCTGATCGGCTTCACCGCCAAGCGCGGCACCGCCTGGCACTACCGCGCCAGCCGCCAGGGCGACGAGCCCAACCACTACCCCGGCCCCATCCCCGTCGCCGACGTCAAACGCCGCCTCTTCCACTGGGAGCCCGTCGAAGGCAGCCTCGAAACGACGTACCTGACCGGCGACGGCGTCACCCGGCTCACCGACCGCACCCGCAAGACGATCATTCGCCCGGACACCGGCCACATCCTCGGCGTCTTCAAACAGGGCTTCCAGATCCACGAATACAAGCGCTGGCTGGTCGAGCACATCGAAACGATTCTGGACGACGACCTGGCCATCGGCTCGGCCGGCCTGCTCAAGAACGGCGCGGTGGCCTGGGTGCAGGTCGAACTGCCCGACACCTGCACCACCCCGGAGGGCATCGCCTTCCGCCCGTTCCTGTCCGCCGCCACCTCCCTGGACGGGTCACTGTCGTCGACCTACCAGACCGGCGCCCAGCTGATCGTCTGCGACAACACCCTGTCCGCCGCCCTGGCCTCGAACAACGCCAAACGCGTGAAGATCAAGCACTCCCGCAACAGCCTCGACCGGATCGTCGACGTCCGCGACGCCCTGGGCATCATTCACCAGGCCGCCGACGCCTTCGCCGCCGAGGTCCGTCAGCTGTGCCGCGTCGAGGTCACTGACGGCCACTGGCGTACCTTCCTGGACCGGCACGTTCCCCTGCCCGCCGAGCGTGGGCAGGGCCGCACCATGGCCCAGAGCAAGCGCCAGGCATTGATGCGGCTGTGGAAGTACGACGAGCGGGTCAGTCCCTGGCGCAATACCGCGTTCGGCGTCCTGCAAGCGGTGAACACCTTCACCCACCACGAGCAGATCGTCCGCGGAGCCGTGCGTGCTGAGCGCAACATGGACCGCGTGGTCAAGGGCAAGATCGACGACCTCGATCTGTCCACGGTGCAGACCCTGGAAAGGGTCCTCGACCGCTCGATCCTGGTCAAGGCCGCCTGAGCTTCTGGTGAGGCTCGTGGCGTAACTCTCGATGCCACGAGCCTCACCGCTCCATGGCAGGATCTGGGGGACTGCGGGGATCGGAGGGCGCGATGAACGACGAGACGGCCGCGCTGCTATTCGACGTGGTCCAGCGCCTCGAAAAGAGCATCATTGCCCGCGAATGCCCCGCGATCGTTGCTCTCCTGGGAGAGCGCCGACTCGTTCTGAGCGACTACGACTACCTTCGCGATCTGCAGTCGGTGGTTTCGTTCGAATCGCGAGCAGCCGCCAAGGCGCTGGAGATCCAGGCGACGCGATGGGTTTTGGCTGTTCCGCAAGTATGGGTGATCACGCCTGACAAGGTCTTCAGCCGGGCTGTGTCCAACCATCCCCTCCGTGAAGGGGAGCATGAAGCGATCACGTGGATGAGCTTCGATCAAAGCGACGGTGTGGACTATGGGCGTGTGCCGTACACGCGCCGCCCTAGCGGGGAGCCGGTGTTCGACGAGCCCGAGATGTTCACGGTAGGCGTGCGTCCAGCTGAGCACATGCCGGGTTACGCCCTCCTGCAGGCCTTCTTGCCGGACGGGTAGGCAGCCGGTAGCCGAGTGCATATGAATTGATGATCATATTGAAGTCCGCTGTGCGGCCTAGATCTAAGCGGAGGGGCTCGCGCCAGTAGCGCGAGCCTCTCCACCGACCTAACTCATACCGATTGGTCAAAAGGTGAGAGCGGTCGCTTCCAGCGTACGCCGGTGTCATCCGGGGCGTACGGCTCCCGCGAATTCGGCCTCTCGTCCCGCCGTCCACAGGCCAACCTGTACCTTGCTGCCGGTAGTGGGCGCATGTACGTAGCGCTTGCCGTCGATGTTCAGGACTACATGATGGATCGTGTTCGGGTTCTTCGGATCGGTGGCGAAGAACACCAGATCTCCCGGCCTGAGCTGCGAGCGCGGTACGCGGACGCCTGCGCGCCATTGCGTCGAGGTGTGCCCGCCGATCCTCACGCCGGCCCTGGCCCAGGCGTATTCGGCCAGGCCTGAGCAGTCGAAACCCTTCGTTCCGGAGCCGTGGGCGATTCCGTAGCCGGGTCCGGCGGGGCCGCCACCGCCCCACGAGTACGGCACTCCGATCATCTTGAGTGCGGCGGCGAGGGCGACCGCGCCTCTGCCGGAGGTCTGGATCGCTGCGAGGGTCGCCGGGTCCAGCACTTGACCGATCTGCCGGGACAGTTCGTCGCAGAGCTGGCTGGCCACGGTCCTGACGATCTCCTCGGCCAGCCGCCCCGTGTCGCCTCCGGCCTTGACGCGCTTACGTGCGCTCGGTAGTGCGCCGGCCTCGAGTGCATGTTTGACGTCAGCCACGACGGTCTCTCGCGAAACCCCGAGCGAGGTCGCCAGCTCGATGCTCTCGCGTACTGCTTTGGTGTCCGCCGCGGAGAGTTGCACAGCGTCATTGGGGTTGCCGGTCACGCGACGGCCGGTGAGTGCGGTGACGAGGCGTTCCGCGCGGTTCTCGTGCTTGGCGTAGGCATCCGGGAAGGCCGAACGTTGCACGGCTTGAGCCACGGTGGTGAGTGGCTTGGTGGTCCAGCTCTTGATTCTGGTCAGTCGATCGAAGAAGGCCCGTGCGGCATAACGCGGATCCAAGACCTGGGCCCGCGTGCCCCAGCCATGCTGCGGGTGTTGCTGGAAGATCCCGAAGGCCCGTCCCTGGTCACCCACCTTTTTCTGATTGAGAGACGATTCCTGGAGAGCTGCGGCGATGCCGATGACGGCGGCGCGGCGAGGGAGCCGGAGTTCATCGGCCGTGTCGATGATGATTCGCGCGTTGGCTGCTTGTGCTGGTGTCAGGCGAAGCTGCTTCGAGGTCGGGGCGGACTTGGGGACGGAGGGCTTGCCTCGATACGTGCATACGGCTGAGGCAAGCTTCATGGGGTCGGCTTTGGAAGAGGCGTACTGGCCTCCGCCGACCATCCCCGCCAGCATGACGATGCCGGAGACCAGCCCACCGCCCGCGATGATGGCCTTGGCGAGCCCGGCTTCGAGGATCATTCGCTGTCCTCCTCGGGCGACTCAGGCGCCACCTGAGGGCCGAGGCCGGGCCAGTGCTTGGCCAACTCGGCCAGCCTGAAGCGAGGACGGTCGAGATCGGTCGGCAGCCATCGGGCGCCGGCGGGACCGTCGTCGACCATGCCGTTGACGGTGTCGGCGTGGCCGGTGGCGATCGGGACGAACATGTTCGCCGGGTGGTGCTTGAGCTTCTTGCGGAGATTGGCCTCGCGGCGCTCGCCTTGGACCCAGAACAGAACGGGGGTGACGATCCGGCTGGACTCGGTCAGCCGGGCGTAGCCGTCGAGCTTGTGGGCGACCCGGTCCAGAGGTTCGGTGCCGGTGTCGTATTCGAGGAAGAACTCGATGTTGTGTAGCCCTTCAGTCCAGCGTCCGTAGGCGTCCGGCTTGGCCATGGATCCCCATTCAGCGGCGCAGCGGTGTTCGGGCCACCATGTGGTCAGCTCGGTTACCGGATGGCGGCGGGCGAAGCCGTACAGGCTGGCGGCGATCCCGTTGGTGCCTACGGTGTGCGCCAGCCGCTGGCTGTAGACGATGCTGAGGACCCGGTCGCGGCGGTAGCCGAAGTCGGACAGGTCGACGCCTTCTTCGGAAGCGAGCACGGCGGCGGCGGTCTCGCCGATGACGTAGTGGTACGGCGCGGTGCCCATGGCGGGCGGAAGGTTGGGGCGGAAGCGCTCCAGGATGCCCATACGCGTCAGGGCCAGCAGGCGTCGGCGCGCGGCGTCGTCGGTGTCGAAGAACATCTCGCTGACCTGGGGCGAGGTCAGGACCCGGAAGTCGCGGATCAGGCGGATCAGGGCCCGGTCGCGCTGGGTGAGGCGAACTGCGAGCTCGGCGAGCATGCGAGGTGTGTAGCGGATGGTTGACATGGTGATCGTCTCCTTTTCAGAGGGTGTGCCGGGCGTCCGGCCTGCGGTTGGTTGTGGTGGACGTTCGACCGTGAGCCCGTGCCGCGGCCGCGCGGATGCGGCGGGCGACATCGCTGGAAGGTTCGGGGAGGGGCCTGGTGCGCAGGGTGAACGGCGGTGCTTCCGCTGAGCGCACGACCAGGCGGGCGGCGGCTTGGAAGGCGTCGAAGTTGGCCAGGTCGTGCGCGGTCAGGAAGGGGCTGAAGTGGTGCTCTACGTCGTGGGCGTCCTCGGGCGAGAGCGAGAAGTAGATCTTGTTGCGGGCGTCGGATGAGATGGCCTGGCGGAGCTGGCGGGGAAGCTGTGCCAGGTGCTGGTGGGCGAGAGTGAGGGAGACGCGGTAGGCGCGGGCCTCGGCGAGCATGTCTGCCAGCGCGTGCGGCAGCGTGAGGAAGTTGTGGCACTCGTCCACGTACATTGCGGCCGGGCGGCGCGGGTAGTCGGACTTGGCCCGGCGGGAGGCGGTCTGCCAGACCTGGGCGAGGATCATCGAGCCGAGCAGGCGGGCGGAGTCGTCGCCCAGGACGCCCTTGGGGAGCCGGACGAGGAGAATGCCGCCGTCGAGCACCTGGCTCAGATCGAAGGTTGAGCTGGCCGAGCCGATCACGTCCCGGACGAAGGGCCGCAGGAGGAAGGCCCGCAGCTTGTTCATGATGGGAGCAGTGACGTTGGCCTGGGCCGGCTCGGACAGGGCGGAGTACCAGCTCCAGAAGCCGCGCAGCAGCGGGTCGCTGATTGTGGCGGTCTGCTGACGGCGGAAGGTCGCATCGGAGAGCAGGGTGGGGATGTCGGCGAGGGTGCCGCCGTTGCGGGCGAGGGTAAGGGCGCAGCCGCGCAGGATGTCGTCGGTCCGAGGTCCCCAGTAGTCGGCGTAGATCTGGTGGAAGATGCCGACCAGGTTGTCCACGCCCATGGCCAGGTCGGGACCGCCAAGGACGTTCAGGGACGGCCGGGGGTGGCGGTCGTCGGGGTCGATCAGGACGACCTTGTCGGCCTTGTCTTCTGGGATCAGGCCGAGGAGGTCGCGAACGAGGTCGCCTTTGGCCTCGATGACCACCACGCCGCGATCGGCCTCGATGTCGGACAGGATCATCTGGGCCAGGAGGGTGGACTTGCCGGTGCCGTTGGGTCCCATCACGTGGACGTGGTGGAAGGAGTCGGCGACCTGCAGCGCGACGGGGCGATCGTGGCCTGCGTCGGAGAAGCCGAGCACCTTGGCGTTCGGCCCACCGCGGGACACCTTTGGGGAGGGTGAAACGGTGTTGGCTCCAGCTCGCTGGAGTCCGGGGACAGCGACGTCGAGGGGAAGGTGGGCGATCGCGGACAGCTCGGGAACCGACAACAGGTAGCCGCGGTTCATCCGGCGTGAGGCGAGGCGGCGGGCGGGCAGGAAGAGGCGGCGTCGTTTCAGCCGGTTGTGGCCTGTGAAGAGGGCGAAGGCCGAGGCGATTGCGTGGGCGCGGCCGCGGATGGCATTCTTGCGGATCTTGCGTGCAGCTTTTGCGGCGGCAAGGTCACCGGATGTGGGCTTGTCTGCCTGCACGGCGTAGCGGATCGCGACTTCGTATCGGGAGTGGTGAGCCTTGTCCCTGATCGCGTGGGCCTCTGCCGACCTCTCCAGGCGACCGACGCGGTCGTCGGTGGGCTGGCGCGCATGACTTGGCCCAGGGACGAGGAAGTCGAGTGGAACCCGGACCAGCAGGGCTATGGCGCCGCCCCAAGTGCTGATGAGTCGGCGGCCGGTCGCCGGGCGGGCGAGGACCTGGACACAGCCGTGCTGCCAGCCCGGCATGCCAACCGCCGCTCCAAGGAGCGCGCGGAGCGGGTCGCTGCTGTGAGTGTGCCGGATCGGTAGCCGTTCGGCTCGGGCCAGGACAAACTGGCCGCCACTTGCGAACCCGTCGGTGGGGATCGGCGGGGCTGCTTTGCGGATGGCCGTACGGGAGGAGGGCCAGGCCGCCTCGATGGCGTGCTCGACGAGGCCTTGAGGGACGGAGCCCGGTACCCACAGAGAGACCTTGACGCCGTCCGCGCCAATGGCGTACTCGAAGGCGAGGTGCGGTTGCCCGAACACCAGCCGCTTCCACGACGGCCTCAGCAGGCCGACGAGGTTGCCCCAGAGTGCTTCGGCACCCGGCATGTTCGCCACCGGCGGCGCGAGGATCTCCACGCACCTTGCACCTTGTGCCAGGCGCCGATGGCGCAGCCGTACGACACAGATGCGCAGCAGGGCGCTGAGCACGCCGAGCACCTCGACGCCGATGAGGAACGCAACGATGTGCCAGTAGTAGATGGACAACCAGTCGAGCACCTGCTCCAGGGCGTCGGGGTCGTTGAGGAAGTCGTAGATCACAGCTCGGCCTCCGCGTAGTCGAGCTCGGCCAGTTCCTGTGGCGAGGAGGTGACGAGGTCGTGTTCGCGGGCGCTGGCAATTACCTGGAGCGGGCATCGTTGTCCGCTCGCGCCGGCGGTGAGCAGGCCGGTGCCCCTTTCTGCGGACAGCAGCAGCTGGCGTTCGCCGTCGGAGAGCCGGAAGGCCTCTGTGACCTTGTCGATGGCCTGGGGAGCCTGGCGGAGCAGGATCTGGGTGGTGGAGTTGGCGACGATGGCCTGGCCGACTTCGGAGCCGAGCAGGTCGGCGGCGTCTTGGGTGACCACGGACAGGCCCGCCCAGTGCTTCCGGGCGGATTTGGCCATACGCAGCAGGAATTGTGCGCCCGCGGGAATCCTCATCAGCAGCCAGGCCTCGTCGACAACGACCAGGCGCGGGCGCCGGTTGCAGGGGTCGGAGACGCGGCGCCAGATTGCGTCCAGCGTCAGGAGGGTGCCGACCGCCTTGAGCTCTTCCGGCAGATCCCGAAGCGAGAAAACGATCAGGTGGGAGTCGGGGCGGGTCGTCGTCGGGCCGTCGAAGAGCTGACGGTGGCTGCCGGAGACGTACGGCGCGAGCCCGGCTGCCAGTTCTTTGGCCTTGGGGTCGGAGTCTTCCTCCAGGTTGGCCGCCAGATCTCGTAGCAGTGGCGGCCGTCTGTTCCAGGTCTGCGGGGCCGTGGTGATGCCCGCTTGCCGGTAGGTGGCCAGGATGGCGCGGTCGAGTGCGGCCTTGCCGGAGTTTCCGAGCGGCTCGCCGAGCATGACCGCGATCAGCGTGTGCAGGAACAGCGCCCGCCGTGTGAGGGGGTCCTCGCCTCGCTGGTTCTTCGGCGGCAGGTCGAGCGGGTTGAGGCGGACCTGGGGCGCACCGAGGTGGACGTAGGCGCCGCCTACCGCGTGCGCGAGACGGGCGTACTCGTCTTCGGGGTCAATGACGGCGACCTCGATGCCCGCATACAACGAGCGCAGCGCCTCCAGTTTGGTCAGGTAGCTCTTGCCGCTTCCGGAGCGTGCCAGGGTGACGGAGTTGTGGTTGTCCTGGGCGAACCGGTCCCATGCGATCAGGGAGGCGCTCGCGGTGTTGGCGCCGTACAGCACGGCCGTGGAGCCGAGTTCGGCGGTCAGATCGGGGCTGGTGAAGGGGAACGCGGCGGCCAGGGCAGGGGTGTCGAAGGTGCGGCGCATGGCGAGGTTGTCGTAGGCGAAGGGAAGTGAGGAGACCCAGCCCTGCAGCTGTCGGAAGGTGACCTGGCGAGCGTCCAGGAGCAGGGAAGCGGCCAGTGCGCGGACCTGGGCGCAGGCGTCGTCCAGCTCGTCTGCGGTGGTGGCGTGCGCGGTGAGATAGATCGAGGCTCGGAAGAGCTTGGCCTGGCCGCGCGCGATCCGGGAGGCCAGTTCCTGGGCGTCTTCGGCGGCGGCCTCGGTGCCCGGGTCCAGCAGCCGGCCGTGCTCATGATCGGAGCGCAGCCCGGATTCCAGCCGGGCCAGTTGCTTGCGCAGGCGGTCGGCGGCGACCAGGGAGGGGACGGGTTCGAGGTGCAGGGAGACATCGAGCCGTCCTGGATAAGTGAGCAGCGGTTCCAGCCAGCCGGGCGCGACCTCGCGCGGGTAGCCGGTGATCGCCAGAGTGGCGCAGAGGCTTTCGCCGACCCGTAGATGCCGGGCTTGGATCTCCACAGCCTGTGGACCGAATTCGGCCGTGCTGGAGGGAGTGCGGCGAATCTTCACCAGGTGCCTCCTGTCGTGATGACCTCGCCGGGCAGGGCGATGTCGTCGTCGGGTAGCGGAGGGGCTGAGGGGTCGAAGCAAGAGGCCAGCAGCGCAGTGACGGTCCGGGCGTCCAGAAGACGGGCGGTGAGCCCGCAGGAGCCGAGCACCCTGGAGGCCTCGTCCAGGCGGCGCAGCGCTCGCGCGGCGGCCGTGTTGCGGCTGTTGGCCCCGGCGGCCGGCTCGCGGATGATCAGCAGGACCTGGCGGCGCAGCAGGTCATGGCGGGCGGACAGCTCTTGCAGGAACGCGGCGTGTTCGAGCGCGGCGGAGGCGAGCGCAGGATGAGGCAGTTGCCGGGCGTTGTCCTGCAGCGAGGCGACGGTCTCGGTCAGGTCGACGCGTTCAGCACGGACCAGGACTTGAGCGGGGCCGGACAGTGAGTTGAGCCAGCGGCCGAAGACAGCGACCAGGGCGTCCTGCTCGTCCGGGGTGCGCAGGGCGAAGCTCACGGTGGAGACCTCGGCCACGGCGGCGACGCCGTCCGGCCCGAGATCGATCAGACCGTCGCCCACGACGCCGCGGGCGGGGAGCTTGAGCGGCGCGGGCGGGCGTTGGGTACCGGCCGCGATCCAGGTGGGTGGCATGGGGATGTCCTCGCAGGATGTGACCAGGTGCTTGGGGGAGCGGTGGTGCCGGATGGCGGCCAGGACGTAGCGGTCGAGGGAGATGCCGTCGCGTTGCCCGATGGCCAGGAGGATCGCGCCGACCGCGATGGGCAGGGCCACTGCCGCGGAAACCACGAGCGGCACGTGGTGGCCGACCGCCATGTAGGCGGCATAGAGGGTGGCGCCGGTGCCGAGCAGGATGGCAAGCTGCCGGGCGGTGAACGAAGCAATGATCTTGTCGGGTTGCTCCACGTCAGCCGGGATCCGCACCGGCTCAACCCAGCTCACCGCTCCTCACCGCCGCGGCTTGTCCCCCTGCCGCCGCGTTGGCGGGCACGGTGATCTCGGCCGGTCGCCGATGCGGGAGTCCCAGGAACATTGGCTTGGGCTGGTGGCGCGGGGCGGGTGTCAGGTGGGACCCACACCGTTGAGTTGGCAAGCGGTGAGGAAATCCGAATGGGGCGCGCAGTTGAAGGGACGGCCCCTGAGACAGCCGGAGTGGACATCCCCGGCGGAGTCCATCGCCGGGCCGGATCCGACCAGCGATAGTAGGCCTCAGGAGTCCAGGAGGCGCCCCGGTTGACCCGGGCCTGCGGATCGGGCGGGGTCCACGGGCGCGCGGGAGATTGCCGACGCGGTTGCCGTCCGGGAGTCGCAGGCGCGTTGGCCCTCGCGGCCCCTTGCTGCGCGACCCTTGAACTCTTCGCTGTCCGAGCGCCACGCACGGCCACAGCGGTGCTGGCCGCGGCAGTCCCGGCAGGTCCGCCGATCGTGCCGGCAATGACCTTGCCTGCCACCGCGCCGGTTGCCGCCCTGCCGACGCGGCCCTTGCCGCCGCCCCTGCCGCCTTTGCCGAGATGCAGGGCCTTCAGGACCGGCATGGTGAGTTTCGACACCACGGCGTACTTGAAGATCCGTAGAATCGTCGACCGGTTGCCCTGGACGAAGATCCTCCGCTGGATCCAGGACGGGATGCGTACCAGGATGATCAGCAGGCAGAGAGCCAGGACGAGGTTGACCAGTTGTCCCGTCGGGGCAAGACCGAGCAGGAACCGGCCGTCCTGGTTGAAGAAGACCCGCACCGCGACGACCAGCGTCAGCGACTGGGCGACCTGGATGACCAGCAGACCAGTGAAGGCGCGCCACCAGAACCGGGCCACCCCATCGGTATGCGGCAGCGCATGGCAGGCCAGGGCCAAGGGCGCGGCCACCACCAGCAGTAGCACGAGCGCGGACCGCATCACGAAGCTGACCAGCAGGAGGAGCAACAAGACGATCGCGACGAGTTCGAGCAGGATGTAGAAGATCTGTGAGTTGCTCGGCGGCAGGATGAGCTGCCGTAGCTGCGTTGTCGCCCGCTTGGCGTCGAAGTCTTGCCCGAGAAGCGCCGTGGACACCCCGTTGGCGAGCTGGATGAGCTTGCCGCAGATCGGAAAGCTCATATTGGACGCCAGCATGGCCATCGCCAGGCGCGGCAGGACCTCCTTGACCGCGTAGCGCGTCTGCACCGTCTGATGGCCCATCGCGATCACGGCGCCGATCGTGGCCAGGAGAAGAAAGGCCGAGTCCGCCATGATCGCCGTGACCTTCCACAGGTCGAAGACTCGGCCGGAACTGGAGACGTCAGGTGTGGCCAGCAGTGTCACCGCGAGTGCGTCGAGCAGCGGCTTGATGGCAGAGGCGGCCAGATGGGCGAACCAGCTGTTGATCTGTTTGATCATCCAGTCGCCGAAACCGAAGCTGATCTGCGGAGGCGAGGGCAACGTCTCCTGAGCGGGGGAAGGCTCAGGACTCGGGGAAGGGGTGGGTTCGGCCCATGCGCTGCCGGCGGCAATTCCGAATGCCGCTGCCGCGATGGCAGTAACGATCAGGACCCGAGCGGTTGCCGGGATCGTGGGAGGTGGCGTCATGGTGGTCACCCGCCGCCCACGATGCGCTTGAGCACGCTGACGAACAGCGGCGCCAGGACCGCCAGGCCGTAGCCGTACGCGGCCGCCTTGAGCGCAGCTTTGGCCTTCTGGACCTCGCCGGGATCGCCGCCCGCCACTAGGTAACGCAGGCCGCCGACGGTGAGCATGAGCGTTGCCAGGGTGGCAAGCAGGCCGACGAGCCAGTTCCGCAGGTTGTCGAAGACCGTGTTGAGATCCTTGGGCGGTGCGGCGGCGCGCAGGAGTGTCGGTGCGTCGGCCAAGGCCGCCGCTGCCGTAGCGGCAAGGACGATGACAACCACTGCCGCTACCAGTGCGCCGCGGTAGAGGCGGCAGCGCCGTAGTGGTGAAGGGTTCCGCGCGGAGCCGGTGGGGTTGCCCCAGCCTCCCTTCTGTTCGGTGGTGATGGGCTTCGGATCTGAGGTGATCCGGCTCCGCGCGGAAGTCTTGGGGGTGCTCTCCGCCCTCCTGCGGATGGCGGAAGTGATCGCAAGCGGCAGCGCCGGATCGGCGTCACTTGCCAGAACGGCATCGGCGAGGATTGCCTCAAACCGCTGCCGTTCCTTCTTGACCGCGTCGCACGGCAGCCCGAGCGCGGCTGCGACAGCCTCGTCCGCCGCGCGGCCTTGCAACCGTGTTGGCAGGATCGGCTCGGCATCCGGCTGATTGACGACGCCCGTGGCAATCGCGTCGGCCACGACGGGATCTGGATGTCCCGATGACGCGGCAGGCTTGGCGGAAGCGTGGCCCGACATATGCCGCGCGGCCTCAGTCTCGATATTGCGCCGGGCTCGCTCGCCAGCACGCCGGGCGGCCGCGCACATCCGGTGCAGCACGCTGGGCGGATCGAGGTCAATGTTCTTCACGGCGGCGATGAACGCGGCAAGGACCTCGATGTCGATTGCCGCGCGGTCCTGGGTGGCGTGGTGGTAGAGGGACAGCCGCCCGCAGGTGCGACGGAGGGCGGGCACCGCCGTACCGACCGCCCCTACGAGCCACTTCGGGCCATCCCGGCGAGCCCGAATCACGAGCTCGCGCCAGACGATGTCGCGTGTGGCGTTGCACAGGGTCTGTGAGGTCAGAAGATCGCGAAGCTCGGTCAGCAGGATCAGGCGGCGGGGGAGCTCGTGGGAGAGTTCCGTGCCATTGAGGGCCAGGCCGCCGGGAGCGCACGCGACGAGTTGGAAGACGTGCTCGGCGACATCGAACGGTGAGAGGTCCTTCAGGGGCGTCTCGCGAAGGTCGGTACTCATCGGGTGGCTCCACTGCGAGAGGAATTTCGGTCTCGCCACCCGGTGTAGGCACCACTTCTGGCAACCCTCGTGCGGTCGTGACTAGTGACCTTGCGCCGAGAGTGAGCACTTTGATCCGCCAGAGATCATCTTCTGCCGCATATCACCTGCTCACTCTGTGCCAGAGGGTCGCCGAAGGTCCTTGTTCACCTGTGAATGCGCCTTGCGGCGGTTCTCATGCCGGCGTGGGCGCTGCGGATCTGAGGCCCGCCCCAACTGGCGATGACGACGCGCATCCACGCCGCATCACCGACATCCACTACCACTGATCAATCTGTTTCAGATGGCCGAAAAGGAGCAGGGACCTCCACGGTTCCCGCTCTGCGGCTGCTGTCACTCGGCGCCGGTGACCACGCCGACGAAGGGTCGGCGCGATGAGGCAGCCCTACTGGACCGACGGCCCCTCCACCCTGTACCTCGGCGATGCACGTGAGATACTCGCCGAGCTCCCAGCCGCCTCGATGGACTGCATCGTCACCAGCCCGCCGTACTACGGCCTTCGCGACTACGGCGTGGAGGGACAGTACGGTCAGGAGTCCACGCCGGCCGCCTACGTGGAAACGCTCACCACGACCTTCCGCGAGGCGCGGAGAGTGCTGGCGGATGATGGAACGCTCTGGCTCAACATCGGCGACTGCTACGCCGCGAACTCAGACGGCTGGGCACGGGGTGCCGACTACAACCAGCATCAACCGGTCGTCCGTCCGCGCTCGCGGCTATCGGTGCCGCCCAAGAACCTGCTCGGCATGCCGTGGCGAGTCGCCTTCGCCCTTCAAGAGGACGGCTGGATCCTGCGGAACGCCATCGTCTGGCACAAACCGAACGCGATGCCGCAGTCCGTACTGGATCGCGTCTCCACCCGATACGAGCTGATCTTCCTGCTCGTGAAGCAGCGTCGCTACTGGTTCGATCTAGATGCAATCCGTGAGACCTATACAGGCGATCGACCTCTGTCTCGCCGCGCGCGCCATGGCGGCAACAAGCCCAACAGCATCACGACCGCCTGGCCGGGCAACGGCAAGTACCACAATGATCAAGATGCCTTCTGCGGCAAGCACCACGGCACATCCATGCTGGCAACAGGGCAACGGCATACCGCCGCACACCCACAGGGCAGAAACCCCGGAGACGTGTGGTCGATCTCCACTCGCCCGCTCAAGGCCGCGCACTTCGCGGCCTTCCCCATCGACATCCCGCTACGGGCCATTGCCGCCGGCTGCCGGCCCGGCGGCACCGTCTGCGACCCGTTTGCCGGAGCGGCAACCACGGCTCTTGCCGCGTGGCAACTCGGCAGATCGTTCATCGGAATCGAGATCAGCGAACCGTTCTGCGACCTCGCCCGCGCACGCATAGTGGCCGCCGCTGCCGAGTCGGCTGCGAAGGAGCTCGAAGAGTGACTCCCAGGCTACAAAGGGCCTGCTCGGGGCCTCCCGAATCCCATTCAGAGCCGTACGCTGGCGGGCCCGGAACAGCAGGCAATCCGTCCGCCATCCGGGTGGTGCCGCCTGATGAGCCGCCGTGCCTGACCCCGGGAGCGGCGGTCGCGTTGCTCCGCATCCTGCTTGGCGCCCATGAGCGACTCAAGCAGAAGGAGATGAGAAAGGAGAACTGAGTGACCGAGTTGGCGTTCTGGGGCCGGTGCTCGACGGAGGACCGGCAGGACCCCGAGGCGTCGCGGGCGTGGCAGATCAGCCGCGCCAAAGCGCTCGTGGAGCCTCATGGAGGCCGGATCGTGGCGGAGTTCTTCGATGTGGACAAATCGCGCTCGATACCGCCGTTGAGACGGCCCCAGGCCGCCCTCCTACTGGGGCAACTCGCCATGCCGGACCGCGGGTTCGACGCGGTGGTGGTGGGTGAGCCTCAGCGGGCGTTCTACGGCAATCAGTTCGGTCTGACTTTCCCACTGTTCGAGCACTACGGCGTGCCTCTGTGGGTGCCCGAGGTCGGCGGGCCGATCGATCCCGCCAACGAAGCACACGAGTTGATCATGTCGATGTTCGGCGGGATCAGCAAAGGGGAGCGGAACCGGATCAAGATCCGCGTAAGGTCGTCCATGGCGGCGCTGGCGCAGGTGGAAGGGCGATATCTGGGCGGTCGGCCGCCGTACGGCTACTGCCTGGTTGACCTCGGCCCTCACCCCAACCCCAGCAAGGCCGCGGACGGCAAACGACTCCACGGCCTTGCACCGCATCCGGCGACGAGCGACGTAGTCCGGCGCATCTTCCGAGAGTTCCGCGCAGGCAAAGGAATCTTCGCCATCGCCGAAGGGCTTACCAAGGATGGGATTCCATGCCCGTCCGCGCAGGATCGGCAGAGGAACCGGCACCGTGATGGGATTGCCTGGTCCAAGAGCGCCATCCGGGCGATCATCATCAATCCGCGCTACACCGGCCGCCAAGTCTGGAACAAGCAACGCAAGGACGAGGTGCTCATCGATGTCCAGGACGTTGCTCTCGGCCACATGACCAAGCAGCGGTGGAACGCCGCGGATCAGTGGGTCTGGTCTGCGGAAGTCACTCATGAGCCGCTGGTCACGCCGGAGGAGTTCGAGCAGGCGCAGGAGATTCTCGCCGGTCGGGGACGCGGGCCGACCAGCCACAAGCCGCATCCCACGCGCAGGCCCTATGCCCTGCGCGGGGTTCTCTTCTGTGGCTACTGCACTCGGCGTATGCAAGGCAACTGGAACCACGGGCAGTCCTACTACAGGTGCCGCTATCCGGCGGAATACGCCCTGGCCAATGACGTCGACCATCCGAAGACGGTCTATCTACGAGAAGCCGACGTCCTGCCGTCGCTGGATGCGTGGCTGGCCGTGCAGTTCGGTGGGCGACTCGAGGAGACGGCGCGCGTCCTCGCTGATTACGGCCAGGAGCCGAAGGACGGGATCGCGGAATCGCTCAGGCTGAAGATCGAAGAGTGTGACCGCAAGCTCGCTCAGCATCGGGCAGCACTTGAGGCCGGCGCGGATCCGGCACTGATCGCTCAATGGATGGCTGAGACGCAAGCACAGCGAGTTTCGGCTCAGGCGCAGCTACGACAGTCCAGCGGCCGACGCCGCATGACGCGAGAGGAGATTCACACCGTGATGATCGCACTAGGTGACCTCGTCAAGGTCATTCAGGACGCTGATCCACTCGATAAGGCCGAGCTCTACGCCCAGATCGGGCTGCGGCTGACGTACAGACCCCAGAAACAGCTCGTGGAGGCTCAGGTTGTCCCTGGCCCCCACGTGTGCAAAAGGTACGTGTCCGAGGGGGGACTTGAACCCCCATGCCCATCACTGGGCACTAGCACCTCAAGCTAGCGCGTCTGCCTATTCCGCCACCCGGACTTGGTGCCTGCACGCGAGACCGTCATCCCGCGTCGGCTCAGTAAGGTTAGCAAACTCTGAGGAGTGCGTCATACCAAGAATCCGCACCCCGGTAGAGACCGCCCCCAGGGCCTCCATTGGGGCTTACGTGGGGGCGCACGGAGGGTGATGGGGTGGTTGCGGATGGTTTGAGTGGCGGGGAGTTGGTGAATTCCTGGGTCTCAGGTGAAAAGGCCTTGCGGCAACCTTGGGTGGTGCTACGGTTACGGACCGTTGAGGGGTGAGTCCACGGACCGGCCTCACGACGTGAGGCCGGTTCTGGAGCTCGGGAGGGCATGTGACGCGCGAGGCGGTGCGACTGCAGAGGGCTACGGCCCGGGCTGCGCGTCGCCCGCGCGTGACTGTCCCGGCGCAGGACGTGACCACCGATCGGGTCGACCGGATGGCGCGGTTCGCGGCCGGTGCCCGTCGGCTCGTCGTGCGGGCAGTCGCGATTGGCGCCCTGGTGGCCGCCGGGTGGCTGCTTGCTGTTGTGTTCGGCATGCTCACCGCCGCTCCGGCGGCCGCGGACGCCACCGCGGCGACAGGAACGGCCGGCGACGCCGTCGAGGCGTCAGGAGCGACCGGAGACGGCACCGCGGCGACAGCGGTCACGGAAGGTGCCGGGGCTGCACATGAGTCTCCCGGCGGCCCGGGTCGTGTCTCGGCGTCGGACAACGCCGAGGCCATGGCCGGGCGTACGGTGGACGGCCTCAACAGCCAGCGGGATCCTGGCCTGCCTGCACCATCCAGCGCCGGAAAGATCCTGGACACCAATGGTCTGGTGCCCAACGGCGGTGGCAGCGGCCCCTTCGGGCCCGCAACCGGGGATGTCGCGAGGTCCGTGTTCGACCCGCGGCTCCAGGCTGGGCGCGCCCCCCTGGCGCGCCTGCTTCCCCCCGTCGTCCGCACAGCGGCGGACGACCCCTCTTTCTCACCTGACTGATACCCGCCAGGACCCTGGCCGGAGCCGACGAATCACAACGAAGGACGTCGGCCGGCGGGTCCCCGGAAAGTAGCGCGGCGGAGCGTGGCTTGAATCCCTCCGCCTGCGGGTGAACACGTCAGTTCAGCTGGTTCGCGAGTCCCAGGTCTCCGCTGTGCGCGAAGTCGCATGCGATCACATGAAGTCGCGTGAGACCGCGCACGGCCTCGGGCTGCCCGCGAACCGTTCAGGTAATCCCCCCAAGAACCACTAGGAGCATTCATCATGCGTACGTGGGCGAAGGCATCGAGCCCCGCGGCCCTGCTGGCCGTGGCAGTCATGTCGTTCGGCGGCAGCGGCACCGCGCTGGCCGACACCTCGGGCGACGCGTCCGTCGGCGGCGGTAACCAGGTCAACCTCCCCGTCTCCCTGCCGATCGACATCAGCGGCAACGCCGTCGCCGGGGCCGGCAAGTCGGAGGCGACCTCGCAGGGCGGCGCCGAGGTCGTCAACTCGGGCAGGGCAGGCATCCCCAGCAGGACCTCGGGCAACGCGAGCGTGCTCGGCGGCAACCAGCTGAACGCGCCGATCAGCGCGCCGGTCAACGCCTGTGGCAACGCCGTCTCCCTGATCGGCAAGTCCGACGCGGGCTGCAAGGGCGGCGCCACCGTCCGCAACCAGGGCAGGGGCGGCGCCGGTGGCAACCAGACCTCTGGCAACGCCGGCGTCCTGGGCGGCAACCAGATCACCGCGCCCATCTCCGCCCCGCTGAACGTCTGCGGCAACGCGGTGGCGATCTTCGGGGACGCGACGGCCGGCTGCAAGGGCGGCTCCAGCGTCTACAACACCGGCGTGGGGGCGGGTGGCAACCGTACGTCGGGTGACGCCTCCGTGCTGGGCGGCAACCAGGTCATCGCGCCGATCACCGCGCCGATCAACATCTGCGGCAACTCGGTGGCCGTGTTCGGGCGGGCGTTCTCCGGCTGCCAGGGAGGCTCGACCGTCACGAACAACGGCGGCCCCGGCAACCGCTACCAGGCCCGCCACATGGCCGCGGGCTCGACGGGCAACGACACCGACGGGCGCTTCGGGGCCGGCAGCGGCAACCAGGTCGTCGCCCCGGTCAGCCTGCCGGTCGACGTCTGCGGCAACGCCGCGGGCAACGCGACCGCCGGGTGCAAGGGCGGCTCGAAGGTGCTGAACTCCGGCGGCGGCTCCGGCGCGGGCGGCAACACCACGTCGGGCACCGCCGGAGTGCTGAGCGGCAACCAGGCGGTCGCGCCGGTCAGCGCCCCGGTCGACATCTGCGGCAACGCCGCGGCCGTGCTCGGCCACGCGTTCGCCGGCTGCAAGGGCGGAGCCACCGTGAAGAAGGGCGGCAGGGGAGCCGGCGGCAACCACACTTCCGGCGCGGCCGGGGTGCTGGCCGGCAACCAGGCGGTGGCGCCGATCACCGCGCCGATCAACGTCTGCGGCAACGCCGCCGCCGTGCTCGGCAAGTCCCAGGCCCACTGCAGGGGCGGCGCCGGCGTCTGGCCGCAGGACGGGGTCGGCGGGGGCGGTAACCGCACCTCCGGCCGGGCCGGGGTGCTGGCGGGCAACCAGGCGGTGGCGCCGATCACCGCGCCGATCAACGTCTGCGGCAACGCCGCCGCCGTGCTGGGCGACGCCGCGGCCGGGTGCCTCGGCGGCTCGCACGTCGGCAGGCCCGGGCACGAGGGCCCCGACGGGTTCGAGCGCTTCGCCCGCGCCAACACCAAGGTGGCGGCGGCCAAGGGCGGGTTGCTGCCCATCACGCCCGCCCTCCCGGTCCTGGGCGGGGTCCCGGACGTCAGCGGTGTCACCGAGCAGGTGCAGGGTCTCGCCGGCGGTGGCGAGCTGACCAAGCAGCTCCAGGACATGGGCAACCTCGCCGAGGTCACCAGGCCGATCGAGGGTGTCGGCAACGTCGCCGGCGTCTCCCAGCAGGTGCCCGCCGTCCAGGACCTCACTCAGACCTTCGGCCTGCCGCAGCTCCCCGAGCTGCCCGGCCTGCCCGGGGCCCCGGCCAAGCCGAGGAAGAACCCGGTGTCCGCCCCGGTCGACAGCAAGGGCCGCGCCACCTCCTCCAGCCCGATCTCCGCGCTCGACCCGGCCACCGACCTGGTCGCCTCCACCCCGGCCGGCGGCGTTGTGACCTCGGCCACCCGCAGCCTGCCGGTCGGCGACCTCGGCCTGATGAGCGCCGAGCAGCCCGCCGGTCTCACCGGCATGAACTCCGGCTCCCTGCTCGCTCTCGTGGTGGGCTCGCTGCTGGCCGCCTCGGCGACGCTGTTCGCCTCGGCCCGCCGGTTCCGGATCGGCCGTAAGTAAGGGATCAGGAAGCACATAACACCGTACGGCTGCTGCTCACAGCCCGTGAGCAGTAAGCGATAGATGCTTTGCCCGTTCCGGGGGCGCGGCCCGGGGCGGGCAAAGCCATGTTCGCGGTCAGAGCGTGCGGCGTACTCGCAGGATCTTGCGCCGTAGGCGTACGTGACGGCTCCCGTCGGGGTGTACGCGTACGCGCGCGAGCTCCCACTGACCGTACTCTGCGTGTTCGGTCAGCAGTTGACGTGCTGCTTCGCGAGTGAGGTCGCGCGGGATGAAGATATCCATGTAGGAGTAGTCGAGCACAACGATTAGTCTCCAGGGTGAGTCAGGGCGCCATGCCGCTCGATGGGCCTTATTCTGCGTGCTTGTGGGTGGACCCGGAAGCTAGTGGGTAGCCCGGGGGAAGGAAATTTCCGCGAGTCGGGTTACCTTTCAGTCTGTGCCGACTCCCGGCAGGGGGATTTGCAAGCGAACAGCGAGGTAGGAAGCAGCGTGCCAGCCAACAACGGCAGCGCCGGCGGAACACGCCTGGTGATCGTCGAGTCGCCCGCCAAGGCGAAGACGATTGCCGGGTACCTCGGGCGCGGCTACATCGTCGAATCGAGCATCGGTCACATCCGCGACCTGCCGGAGAAGGCCGACGACATCCCCGAGAAGTTCAAGGGGGCGCCTTGGGCACGGCTCGGGGTCAATGTCGAGCACGAGTTCGAGCCGCTGTACGTCGTCAACCCCGACAAGCGGTCACAGGTCGCCAAGCTGCGGCAGCTGCTGAAGGACGCTGACGAGCTCTATCTGGCCACTGACGAGGACCGCGAGGGCGAGGCGATCGCCTGGCACCTGCGGGAGGTGCTCAAGCCCAAGGTCCCCGTGCATCGCATGGTGTTCCACGAGATCACCCCGCAGGCGATCCGGGACGCCGTGGCCAACCCGCGCGACCTCAACCTCCGGCTGGTGGACGCCCAGGAGACCCGGCGCATCCTCGACCGCCTCTACGGTTACGAGGTCAGCCCCGTCCTGTGGAAGAAGGTCAAGCCGAAGCTGTCGGCCGGCCGGGTGCAGTCGGTGGCGACGCGGCTGGTCGTGGAGCGCGAGCGCGACCGCATCGCGTTCACGTCCGCCCACTACTGGGACCTGCAGGCGCTGTTCGACACGAACAAGCCCGAGGAGCGGCCGCGCGACTTCACCGCCACGCTGACCGTGGTCGACGGCAGGCGGGTGGCGCAGGGGCGCGACTTCGCCAGCACGGGGCAGCTCAAGAACGCCGACGTGCTGCACCTGTCCGAGGCCGCCGCGGGAGAGCTGGCCGGGCGGCTGCAGGGGGCGTCGTTCGCGGTCAAGTCGGTGGAGCGCAAGCCGTACACGCGCAAGCCGTACGCGCCGTTCCGGACGACCACCTTGCAGCAGGAGGCCAGCCGGAAGCTGGGCTTCTCCGCCAAATACACGATGCAGGTCGCGCAGCGGCTCTATGAGAACGGCTTCATCACCTACATGCGTACCGACAGCATCACGCTGTCGGAGACGGCGGTGGCGGCCGCGCGGTCGCAGGCGATCAAGCTGTACGGCGCCGCGTACGTGCCCGACAAGCCGCGCGTCTACTCCAGCAAGGTGAAGAGCGCGCAGGAGGCGCACGAGGCGATCCGGCCCTCGGGCGAGGAGTTCCGCACGCCCGGCGAGACCGGGCTGTCGGGCGACATGTTCCGCCTCTACGAGCTGATCTGGCAGCGCACCGTGTCCTCCCAGATGAAGGACGCGGTCGGCGAGTCGATCACCGTGAAGGTGGGCGGGAGGTCGACGGCCGGCGAGGACGTCGAGTTCAGCGCCTCCGGGCGGACGATCACGTTCTACGGGTTCCTGAAGGCGTACGTCGAGGGGGCCGACGACCCCTCGACCGACCGCGACGACTCCGAGAAGCGGCTGCCGAACCTGGTGGAGGGCGACGCGCTCAGCGTGTCGCGCCTCGACGTGGCCGGTCACTCGACCAAGCCGCCCGCGCGTTACACCGAGGCGTCGCTGGTCAAGGAGCTGGAGGATCGGGAGATCGGGCGGCCGTCGACGTACGCCTCGATCATCGGGACCATTCTCGACCGTGGTTACGTGTTCAAGAAGGGCACGGCGCTGGTGCCGTCGTTCCTGGCGTTCGCCGTGGTCAACCTGCTGGAGCAGCATTTCGGCAACCTGGTCGACTACGACTTCACGGCCGACATGGAGAAGGTGCTCGACGACATCGCCAACGACCGGGCGGAGCGGGTGCCGGAGCTGCAGCGCTTCTACTACGGCGCCGACGGCGACGAGGGCCTGAAGGAGATGGTCACCGACCTCGGCGACATCGACGCCAAGGAGATCAGCTCGTTCCCGGTCAAGGGCACGGACATCGTGCTGCGGGTCGGACGATACGGCCCCTACCTGGACAGGGACGGCGCGCGAGTCAACGTGCCCGAGGACATGACGCCCGACGAGCTGACGGCGGAGAAGGCCGAGGAGCTGTTCTCGCGGCCGACGGGCGACCGGCAGCTCGGGAACGACCCGGTGACCGGGCACATGATCGTGGCCAAGGACGGACGATACGGGCCTTATGTGACCGAGGTCCTGCCGGAGCCGGCCGCCGACGAGGAGGCCCCGAAGCGGCGTACGAAGAAGGCCGACGCGCCGAAGCCGCGCACCAGCTCGCTGTTCAAGTCGATGTCGCTGGACACGATCACGCTGGACGACGCGCTCAAGCTGCTGACGATCCCCCGGGTCGTGGGCGAGCTGGAGGGCGAGGAGGTCGTGGCGCACAACGGGAAGTTCGGCCCCTACCTGAAGAAGGGGACCGACTCCCGCTCGCTGGCCTCCGAGGACGCCCTGCTGACGGTCACCATCGAGCAGGCGAAGGAGCTGTTCGCGCAGCCCAAGCAGCGTGGACGGGGCCGGGCCGCGGCCGCGGCGCCGCTGCGGGAGCTGGGCGACGACCCCAACTCCAAGAAGCCCGTGGTGGTCAAGGAGGGGCGGTTCGGGCCGTACGTGACCGACGGCGAGACGAACGCGTCGCTGCGCAAGGGTGACACGGTCGAGGACATCACGATCGAGCGGGCGGCAGAGCTGCTGGCCGAGCGGCGTGAGCGGGCCCCGGCGCCCAAGAAGACGACCACGCGGAAGGCCCCGGCGAAGAAGGCTCCCGCGAAGAAGCCGGCCACCAAGTCATAGATCACATTCCGGCGGTCAACGGGGTATGGCCGCCGGAAGTAGCATCGTTCGTGTGTTCGTCTTGGTTTTCGTGGCCGCGGTCCTGCTCGCGCACTGGTACCTGTGGAATCGCCTGGTGCGTCGCACGACCGGTCCCGGGTGGGTCCGTAAGACCCTGACCTGGAGCCTGGTCGCGTTGCTCGCGATTCTCGTGACGACCTTCGTGGGCACGAGGATGGGCCTGGAGAGCTGGGTGGCCTGGCCGGGGTACATCTGGCTGGCGTTGATGTTCTACCTGGTCGTGATCCTCGCTGTGCTGGAGATCCCGCGGGCCGTGGCCTTGGGGTTCCTGCGCAGGGCGGAGCGGCGCGAGCGGGCGCCCGAGTCCGTGGCCACGCCCGTCGCGGTGCCGGCGGGCGCGGCGCCGTCGGAGGAGCCCGCCGCTTCGGGGTCGGCTGCTTCGGGGTCGGCTGGTTCGAGGTCTGCTGCTTCGGGGTTGGCTGGTTCGGGGTCGGCTGGTTCGGGGTTTGCCGCTTTCGACCCCGCCGCGCCGGAGGTCGAGGCCCCGGCGGCCGCTCCCATGAGCAGGCGGATCTTCCTGGAGCGGACCACCGCGGCGATCGCCGGGGTGAGCGCGCTGGGGACGGTCGGGTACGGCCTGACGAGCGCGCTGGGCGACCCCGTGATCGAGCCGGTCAAGGTCACGCTGCCGAAGCTGGATCCGCGGCTGGGCGGCCTGCGCTTCGCCGTGGTGAGCGACATCCACCTGGGGCCGCTCACGGGCATCGGGCACACCGAGCGGATCGTGCGGATGATCAACGGCCTCCAGCCCGACGTGGTGGCGATCGTGGGCGACCTGGTGGACGGCTCGGTGGCCCAGCTGGGGGCGCTGGCCCGGCCGTTGCAGAACCTTGAGTCCCGCTATGGGGCATATTTCGTGACCGGTAACCACGAGTACTTCTCGCCCGGGGGACCCGGCGAATGGATCGAGGAGCTCGGGGAGCTCGGCGTACGCTCTCTGCGAAACGAGCGGGTCGAGATCAAGCATCAGGGTGCCGTGCTCGACCTGGCCGGCGTCAACGACGTCGGCGGCGCCGCCAGCGGTGACGGCCCCGACTTCGCCAAGGCGCTCGGCGGGCGCGACACCGGCCGCTCCACGGTGCTGCTCGCGCACCAGCCGGTCCAGGTGGACGAGGCCGCGCGGCACGGTGTCGACCTGCAGCTGTCCGGGCACACGCACGGCGGGCAGATCGCGCCGTTCAACCTCGTGGTGGGGCTGCAGCAGCCGGTGGTGTCGGGGCTGGCCACGGTGGACGGCGTACAGGTGTACGTCACCAGGGGCGCCGGCTTCTGGGGGCCGCCGGTGCGCGTCGGGGCTCCGCCCGAGATCACGATCCTTGAACTCCAGAGCTGACTTTTCGTGATGCGGTAGTCACGCGGCGCCATGATGGCGTAGAGTATCCGACCGGATACTTTTCGGAGGTAGGGCATGGTCTCCTCGCCGATGGAGCGGGTGCTGGGGCAGGACGTCGCCATCTGGGCCAGGCGGGGCGGCCTGCTGTTCAAGCAGGCCAGGCATGCCGCGAGCCTCAACCAGAAGGCCCTGGCCAGCGTGAGCGGCACGTCCCGGACGACGTTGTCGGCCTACGAGCACGGCAGGAAGTCGCCGACGCTCGAGACCGCGGGGCGCATCCTCGACGCGGCCGGGTTCCGGCTGGTGCTGGAGGCCAAGGTCGAGTGCGCGGCGCGGGTGACGGGCGACGGGCGGAAGTTCCACGTCCCCAGCCGCCTGCCGCGGCTGCCGGTGGCTGCCGCGCTCGGGGTCGTGCGGGTGGCGGGCCGGGCCTACGACCTGGCCGACCGGGACGAGCGGCGGGCGGCCTACACCGCCCTGCTGTGCGAGGGCGGGCCCGATGAGCTGCTCGATCATGTGGACGGCGTGCTGCTGATCGACCTGTGGGACGAGCTCGTTCTTCCCGAGGAGATCCGCGCCGAGTGGGGGCCTTTGGTGGAAGAGGCGCGACATGAGGCCGGAGTTATGAATTGATGATGTTTTTGGGGGCCTATTCCAGCTGTGTAACCTGCGCCCGAGCCCGATCACGTAATACCCTCAGCCACGAGCAGCCGGGAATATCCGGCTCCTCTCTTGTCTGCCCCACTCCGGCCAACACCTGGATACGCTGAAATCATGACTGCCCTTGGCCGAAGCCGCCCCACCCACGTGCTGGCCAATGCGCCGTTCCGACGGCTCTGGACGGCCATGTCGGTGTGCAGTCTGGGTGACTGGCTCAACCTCCTGGCGCTCACCGCCCTGGCGGGAAACCTCACTCAGGGCGACTACCGCGTGCAGTCGCTGGCCGTCGGCGGCGTGTTCGTCGCCAAGATGTTGCCGGCGGTGCTGCTCGGGCCGCTCGCCGGCGTGTTCGCCGACCGGTTCGACCGGCGGCTGACGATGTTCACGGCCGACCTGGCCAGGTTCGCGGTGGTGCTGTCGATCCCGTTCGTGAACAGCTACCAGTGGGTCATCATCGCGACCGTCCTGGTCGAGTGCGTCAACCTGTTCTGGGTGCCGGCCAAGGACGCGACGGTGCCCAACCTGGTGCCCAAGGCGCAGCTCGAGGCGGCCAACCAGCTCAACCTGCTGGTCACGTACGGCACCGCGCCGATCGCGGCCATGCTGTTCGCCGCGCTGTCGGTGGCGGGCGACCTGGTCACCGGCATGGTGCCGTTCCTGGCGGGCCGCGACGCCACCGGGCTGGCGCTGGTCGTCAACGCGTGCGCGTACCTCGTGTCGGCGTTCCTGATCTTCACCCTGCGGGACATCCCCAAGCGCGACGGCGCGATCTCCACGCCCTCCGTACTGAAGCAGGTGGTCGAGGGCTGGCGGTTCGTGGGCGGCAACCGGCTGGTGCGCGGCCTGGTCATCGGCATGCTCGGGGCGTTCGCCGCGGGCGGGGCCGTGGTGGGCGTGGCGAAGGTCTACGTGGTGGCGCTCGGCGGCGGTGACGCGGCCTACGGCGTGGTGTTCGGGGCGGTCTTCGTCGGCATGGCGCTGGGCATGTTCTTCGGGCTCAGGCTGCTGCGCGAGCTGTCCCGGCGGCGGCTGTTCGGGCTGGCCATCACCGTCGCGGGCCTGGTGCTGGTGGCGATCGCGCTGGTGCACAACCTGGTGATCGTGGTCATGCTGACCGTGGTGCTGGGGGCGTGCGCGGGGATCGCCTGGATCATCGGCTACACGCTGATCGGGCTCGAGGTCGAGGACTCGCTGCGGGGCCGTACGTTCTCGTTCCTGCAGTCCACCGCGCGGGTGACCCTGCTGTTCGTGGTCTCCGTGGCCAACCCGCTGGCCGCGCTCTTCGGGGTGCACGTGCTGGGGCTGGGCGAGTTCAGCTACCGGTTCGACGGGACCAACCTGGTGCTGGTGATCGGCGGCGCGCTCGCGATGGGCGTCGGCGTGCTGGCGCTGCGGCACATGGACGACAGGAAGGGTGTCTCCCTGTCGGCCGACCTGATCGCGGCGGTGCGCGGCGAGCGCTTCCCCACCGAGGCGGCCGAGCACGTGCCCGGGCTGTTCGTGGCGTTCGAGGGCGGCGAGGGGTCGGGCAAGACCACCCAGTCGCGGCTGATCGCCATCTGGCTGCGCGACCAGGGCTTCGACGTCGTGCAGACGCGCGAGCCGGGCTCCACCAAGGTGGGCATGCGGTTGCGCGCCATCCTGCTCGACGCGGCCGAGCGGGGGCTGTCGGCGCGTTCCGAGGCCCTCCTGTACGCCGCCGACCGGGCCGAGCACGTGGAGAAGGTGATCAGGCCGGCCCTCTACCGGGGCTCGCTCGTGGTCACCGACCGCTACGTCGACTCCTCCCTGGCCTACCAGGGCGCGGGGCGGGCGCTCGACCCCAAGGACGTGTCGAAGATCAATGCCTGGGCGACCGGCGGGCTGGTGCCGCACCTGACCGTGCTCATCGACACGCCGCCCGAGGTGGGGCTGACCCGGCTGGGCGGGGCGGCCGACCGGATCGAGTCCGAGCCGCTGGAGTTCCACGAGCGGGTGCGCAAGGAGTTCCGGTCGCTGGCGGCGGCGGCGCCCGAGCGCTACCTGGTGGTGGACGGCACGCTGGCGCAAGACGTGATCACCCGGCAGATCCAGGACCGGATCAGGGAGATCCTGCCCGACCCGGTGCCGCGCGAGTCGGAGGACATCACCGGCACGATGCCCGCCATCCGCGACTAGCCGCCACTCGTCCCCTCGTAAGGTGAAGTGCAACTAGCCTTACGTCGTGACGGTTTTCGATGACCTCGTAGGACAGGACCAGGCGACAGCCGTGCTGTCGCGTGCCGCGACGGCGGCCGGCGAGGTCGTCGCCGGGGGGCGCGGCGCCGGCATGACGCACGCCTGGCTGTTCACCGGCCCGCCGGGCTCGGGCCGCGAGGACGCCGCCCGCGCCTTCGCCGCAGCGCTCATGTGCCGCGACGGCGGCTGCGGCCACTGCGACCAGTGCCACCAGGTGCTCATCGGCTCGCATCCCGACCTGGAGTCCGTACGCCCTGAGGGGCTCTCCTACAGCGTCAAGCAGACCAGGGAGCTGATCCTGCGCGCGGCCGGGGCGCCGACGCAGGGGCGGTGGCGGGTCATCCTGTTCGAGGACGCCGACCGGGCCACGGAGTCGGCCGCGAACGCCCTGCTCAAGGCCATCGAGGAGCCGCCGCCGCGGACGGTCTGGCTGCTGTGCGCGCCCGCGCCCGACGACCTGATGATCACCATCCGGTCGCGCTGCCGCATGGTTAACCTGACCACCCCAGCCACGGAGGCCGTCGCCCACGTGCTGGCCACCCGCGACAGCGTGCCCTGGGACACCGCCAGGTTCGCCGCGCGGGCCGCCCAGGGGCACATCAGCCGGGCGCGCGCCCTCGCGCTGGACGAGGGCGTCAGGGCGCGGCGGGAGGCGGTGCTGAGCATCCCGCGCTCGCTGACCGGCGTCGGTGAGTGCGTCTCCGCCGCGGAGCGGCTGGTGAAGACGGCCGAGGAGGAGGCCGCCGCCGCCACGGCCCTGCTCAACGACAGCGAGACGTCGGAGCTGCGCAAGCTGTACGGGGAGGGGTCCACGGGCAAGGGGCTCAACCGGGGGCTGGTGCGCGGTGGGGCCGGGGCGTTGAAGGAGCTGGAGGACCGGCAGAAGTCGCGGGCCACGCGGATCAAGCGTGACTCGCTGGACGCGGCGTTGCTGGAGCTGGTGTCGTTCTATCGGGACGTGCTGACGATGCAGTTCGGGGCGGCCGGGGTGGAGCTGGCCAACGACGACATCCGCTTCGACCTGGATCAGCTGGCCAAGTCGTCCACGCCCGAGGAGACGTTGCGGCGGATCGACGCGATCATGCAGTGCAGGGAACGGTTGGCGGCGAACGTCAATCCGCAGATGGCCGTCGAGGCGATGATGCTGGCGCTGCGGCCCTGAACGAGAGAAGAGTGAGTCCTGAGCGGCCGCGGTACGAGGGTGTGGTTCGTGAAGACAGATCCCAGCACCCTTCTCACCGCGTTGTACGTCAGCGGCGGTGGCCGGGCCGGCCGGACGAAGCTGGCGTGGCGTACGGGATCGGCTTGCGGCCGCCACTTCCGGGCGTGTGGGCGCAGAGGCAGCGGTAAGCGGCGACCCGGCGTTCCGGCCAGGGCGGCGCGTACATGGGTCGGCGCGGCTCCCCGTCCACAGGGCGCGCTCAGGGGGACGGTCGGGTGCGGTGAGAGGCGGAAGATAACCGTGTGACCCGAGCAGCAGATGAGGCCGACAGGCGTCTCTGTTATGTGGAAGTCGAACTGCTCACCCAACAAGAAGACCTGGCGCGGCGGCGGGTCGATGTGGCGTCGATCTTCGCCGAGCACCACGTCGGCCTCGTGCGGCTGGCCCTCATCATGGTCGGCGATCAGGCGACCGCGGAAGACGTCGTGCAGGAGGCGTTCGCGCGCACGCACGCCGGCCGGGCGAGGTTGCGCGATGGCGACAAGGCCCTCGCCTACGTGCGTTCCGCGGTACTCAACGGGTGCCGGTCGGTGCTGCGCAGGCGGGCGACGGTGTTCCGCCGGCCGTACGAACCGCCTGTCTGGTCGGCGGAGAGCGCCGCGCTGATGGGCGAGGAGCGGCGGGAGGTCATGCTGGCGCTGCGCCGGCTGCCGCGGAGGCAGCGGGAGGCGCTGACGTTGCGCTACTACTTCGATCTCCCGGACCAGGAGATCGCGGAGACGATGGGGATCAGCGCGAGCACGGCCAGGTCCACGATCGCGCGGGGGCTGGCGGCCCTCGGCCGAGCGCTTGGGGAGGATTCATGAACAGCCCTGTGGAAGACCGACTGCGGGAGGCCCTCGTCGAGGCCGGGGCGACGGTGGACATCGGCACGCTGCGGCCGCTGCGGGTGCCGGAGCGGCGCAGGTCCCGGGTGGACTTCCGGCTGGTGACCGTGGCGGTGGCCGTGGTGCTCGCGGGGGCGGCCACCGCCGTGGTGCTGCGCGCCGGCCCCGGGGCCGAGGACCGTGCGGTGGCGGCGGACCCGCCGGCCCAGAGCGGCGGGACGGAGATGACCGTCTTCCTGTGTACGAAGTCGGCGCCGAAGGAGTCGCCCTGCCAGGGCCGCGCCGCCAGCCGTGAGCAGGTCAGGACGATCGAGCGCGCGTTGCACCAGTCGCAGCAGGTCGCCAGCGTGCTCTTCGTGGACCAGGCGACGGCCTACGAGAACTTCAAGAAGATCTTCGCGCACAACACGTCACTGATGGAGGAGATCAAGGTCACCGACCTGCCGGCCTCGTTCAGATTGAAGACCAGGCACGATGGCGACCGGCGGCAGGTGAAGGAGTCGCTCCGGGGGCTCGGCGGGATCCAGCACGTCGCCGACCAGGCCGAGTCCGACGTCCGCCCGCAGACCGAGGCCGGCCGGAGTTGGCAGATCAGCGTCTTCCTGTGCTCGAAGGGGGCGAGCCTGCCGTCGTGCGGCGGGGAGAGCGTGACCGGAAAGAACGGCGAGCCGGTGGTCACCAAGGAGGGGAAGGGCGCGACGGTGGCCCAGAAGATGGCGATCCAGAAGTTGATCGAGAGCATGCCCGGGGTGGAGGAGGTCCTCTTCGAGGATCAGGCGTCGGCGTTCAAGAACTTCCAGAAGGCGTTCAAGGACAACGAGGCGCTCGTCAAGGCGACCAAGGTGGAGGACATGCCGGAAAGGTTCAGGATCAGGCTCACAGCGGCATTCGACGGGCAGGGCTTGGTCAGTGAGCTGAAGCGGCAACCGGGGGTGGCCCAGGTGCTCTACCAGCCGTGCATGGACGACCGGTCGGCGCTGGCCGACAACTTCGGCCTGCTCCTTCCTGACAGCAAGGTGTGCCCCGCCGGGAAGTGATCACCGAACATCCGGGCCGGCACCCCTGACCGCCGGCCCACGGACACACGTAATGTGGCAAGGAAGGCAGCCAGTTACCCCTAGGCCGTCAGGAGGCGAGCTCGAGCCCATGGGAATGATCATGGCCGTGAGCTTCACCCGCTACGGGAGGCTCTACTACCTCGATCCCGGCGAGCACAGCCCCAAGGTGGGCGACAAGGTGCTCGTGCCGACGGACTCAGGTCCCGAGGTGGCGGAGTGTGTGTGGGCGCCGCAATACACGAGCGAGGACATCGACGGTTTGCCGGTGTGCGCAGGTTTGGCGGGAGAGGAGCACCTGGGCCGCGACGAGACCAACAAGCGCCGCAGGGCCGAGGCACGCAGCGTGTCCAAACGGCTGATCAAGCGGCACACGCTGCCGATGAAGGTCGTCGGCATCGACTATCTCGACGAGGACAACGTCTATACGGTCTACTTCTCGGCGCCGCATCGGGTGGATTTCCGTGCCCTGGTGCGCGACCTGGCCCGCAACCTCCGGGCCAGGGTCGAGTTGCGGCAGATCGGGCCCAGGGACGAGGCGCGGCTCCAGGGCGGCATCGGCCCCTGCGGCCGTGACCTGTGCTGCGCCACGTTCCTGAAGGACTTCGAGCCGGTTTCGGTACGCATGGCCAAGGACCAGGACCTCCCGGTCAACCCGCTGCGGATCGCGGGGGCGTGCGGGCGGCTCATGTGCTGCCTGAAGTACGAGCACCCGTTGTATGTCGAGACTCGCAACAGAATGCCTAGGGCCGGAAGCCGCGTGAGCACCCCTGTAGGGGACGGGACCGTGGTGGGGCACAACGTGCCGTCGGACACGGTGACGGTGCGCCTCGACGACGGTGGACGGCGCTGTGCGTGCCCCTCAGCGTCGGTGTGCTCGCCTCGCATCCAGCACGAGACAATGTATGGCAAGGAGCAGGATTCGCCCGGCCAGCCCCCCTCCGGTGACGGCTGAGGGCAGCGTTGCCGCCGCGAGGCTATTCGTTGATCTACGAGCGCCGCCGACCCGTTGTCTTGTGAAGCGAGGCGGAGGGAGGCTCGTTTTCCCGCGGGCAGGGATGCGGGACGCGCTACGGCGATGGGGAGTCCGGGGCTGCGGGCCTTGAGCGGGGACGTCGGGGCCCTCGACGGTTTGCGGGCCATCGAGGGCCGGACTGATGCCGTGCTCGGGCTGTTTCAGCACCCGTCGCGGTTGCTCCAGCTACCCACTGTCGTCCACCAGGGTCCAGCGCTTTCGGGTGGAAGAGCTCCGCTGCTCTTTTGACGCCCCACTCGAACGGTGATCTGACAGATACGCTGCCCAGTAGACGGGAGGCTTACCGAAACCCACTTGTCCACGCCGTTGCACTCCAAACGCGTGTGCGTCTGCACAGGTTCGTAGCCGAACTCGTCGACCCAGCCTGCTGCACAGTATCCGTCCGTGGCGAAGTCCTTGAGCCAGAACGAGACGGTGACTCGCGCCCCGTAGTCCGTCCAGTACAGTTCGCCTTCGCCGAGGCGGGCGACGTTCCGCCACACGCCATTTACGTAGCCAGCGTGAAGCGTGTACGGGATTGCATCCCGGTGCCAGGAGTCGGCGGCGGTGAATGCGACGGCCGGGCTGCTTCCGAAGACAGGCAACGCGACACATGCCGCTAACACGAGCCGAATGATCGAACGCATTCTCATCCCCTCGTAGATCGTGAACCCCGTTCTTCCTGGGATCGTCCACGGGGGCCGCGCCCCTGTCCATGTCTTTCGGTTGTGGCCGAAAGACCCAGCTCCGGGCAGGTCAGGGCCAGGAACGCGCCAACGCGGCGTACTTTCGCGTCAACGACGCCGTTAAGGCCGGCATGGGGCGCCGCACCAGGTATGCCGACGGCCTGAATGGCGAACTTCATTGGAAATGCTATTGAATAGCAATTCTCCAACGAAACAGTTAGAGGGTTCGTCGCCCACCCATGGATGGCCGCTCATGCTCAGGATCTATTTCACGAGCGACGACATCGCGCGGACCAGGATCGCCGCCGGGGCGGACCCGCTGTGGGAACTGGTCCTGAGCCTGCAGATGCTCAGACCGCAGCGAGGCGACCTGCTGTTCACCGCATGGCGCCAGGAGGCATGCAAGGCGGTACGGCACGCAAAGCTCGGAAAGGCACGGGGCCTGCTGCTGACCTTGACCCCGAACGTGGGCTATTTCCCGGACTTCTTGAACCCCATCGAGGCGATACATGGTCTGGATCACGGTATTGAGGCGCTTCGCACCACTCCCATCCCGATGCTCAAGCGGGACGTCGGCCGCCTTGCCGCCACGCGGCGGCTACCCGACAGTGCCTGGCGCTTGGCCGCCGGCGAACCCGCCGTGATTGCCGACCTGACCGAGGCCATGCGTACCTGCTACGACCTGATTGTCATGCCCTACCGACGCAGTATCGACGCCGCTCTGGAGAAAGACCGCCGGATCCGTACCTCCGCCCTGGCCACCGGCGGTGTGGAGGGAATGCTGGCCAGCCTGCGCCCGATGATGACCTGGTCAGCCGGCGAACTTCGCATCCCCGGACACCGCCACCAGGAGCTTCACCTTCGCGGCCGAGGATTGCTGCTCATCCCGTCGTACTTCTGCGTCAGCGGACCACTGACGATGTTCGATCCCGATCTGCCGCCGGTGTTGATCTACCCTGTCGTGCGCGGGCCGGATGCCTTGCCGTCGCGCACCTCGATGGTGTCAGCCGCGCTCGGAGCGCTGATCGGATCGACACGGGCTGCGGTGCTGGATGCCATCGGCATGCGCGAGGGGATGAGCACAACTGCGCTGGCCCGCCACTTGAGCATCTCCCCGGCCTCCGCCAGCGAGCACACCACCGTTCTGCGGCAGTCCGGATTGATCTCCAGCCATCGCGACTTCAACCGGACACTGCATCGCCTGACCGAACTCGGTCGCGCGCTGTTGGACACCAACAGTTAGCGCCAGCAGGCTCATGAACGATGACGTCGAACGTGGCGACGGAGCCGTACCGTCAGCCGGGGTCGGGAGAGGTGAATGCTCTGCTTCGGCGTGCGGACCGGCGGCCGTTGCGTGGTTACGGCGGGCGGGTGGTGACGCAGGCGCCGGCCACGCTGGGGTGACCGGTCCGCTCTATGACCGCAACTCATGGCCGGGGCTGACCGGGATCCTGTGCCAGGCGTTCAGGGGGGACGGGCCGGACAACGCCGACTTGGCGCCGAGGATCGGGGCGTACCTTAGGTGGTCGTCGCTGCCGTGCGCCATACCCTCCGACACTCAAGACCCGGCCGCTGAGCGCGAGGGGGCCCGGTGCTATTGCTGGTCATCGGCACCGAGCGCGATCCGGCCACGCCTTGCAGTGGGCCCGGGGGTTGGCCGGCGAACTGGAGTCGGGTGTGCTGCTGAAGTACGGAGGCGACGGGCACACCGTTTACCTCAACGGGTCGCGGTGTGTGGCCGACACCTGGTGGCGGGGGTGGCGCCGGAGGGCGAGGCGATCTGTCCTGGCATCGGATGATCGGTGGGAGCGAGAACCCCTCGGGCTCCTGTAGACTCTTTCACGCTGCACGGCAGATGCCGCCTTAGCTCAGTCGGCCAGAGCACTTCACTCGTAATGAAGGGGTCTGGGGTTCGAATCCCCAAGGCGGCTCACAGTTCGAAGGCCCTTCCGGATGATCCGGGAGGGCCTTCTGCTTAGGCGGATCGTGGGTGTTACGCCTTGAGGAGTTGTTCGCTCAGCTCCCACAGCCGTCGTGCCGAGTCCGGGTCGACGGCGTGCGGTACGACGTCGGACGGGATGTCGTCCTCGGTGCCGAAGTTGATGGGTCTCGGGGTGTCCAGTGGGGAGATGTCGTTGTCCTTCAGGTAGACACCGCCGATGTCGGCGAGCAGTGGGCTGGTCGCGGCGAAGACGCTGGTACTGGCGCCCTGCTGGGGTGTCTTCTTCTCGCGGTCGGGGTCGATGATCGGCCGGCCGGAGGCGTCGATCAGGCCCATGGCCCGCAGCGCGTCCTCGGTTATCGACGGGCCCAGGTTCGTGCCGACGACGATGCCCGGGTGGACGGCGTAGCCGCGGATTCCGTCTGCGGCCCATCGGCGGTCCAGTTCGACGGCGAACAGGACGTTGGCGGTCTTGGACTGGCCGTAGGCGAGCATGCCGTCGTAGCCGGTGGTGAAGTGCGGGTCGTCCCAGCGGATGTCGGAGAGCCGGTGGCCGCCGGACGTCACGTTGACGACTCGGGCGCCGTGCGCGGCGCGCAGGGCGGGGAGCAGGCCCAGGGTCAGCTGGAAGTGGCCGAGATGGTTGGTCGCGAACTGTGATTCGTAGCCGCGCGTGTCTCGGACCAGCGGGCCGGCCATGACGCCGGCGTTGTTGAGCAGGATGTGGAGCGGACGATCGGAATCGAGGTAGCGGGTGGCGAAGGCGTCGATCGACGTCGGGTCGAGGAGGTCCAGTTGGCTGACCTCGACGCGCTCGATCCCGGCCAGCGCGGGGACGGCACGGTCCGGGTTGCGCGACCCCACGGTGACGGACGCGCCGGCCTTGCTGAGCGCACGCGTGGTCTCCAGGCCGAGCCCGACGTGGCCGCCGGTGATGACGACGTTCCTGCCGGAAAGGTCGATGCCCTTGAGCACCTCGTCAGCCGTCGATGCCGCGGTGAAGCCGGATCCAATGGGGTGCTGGTTCTTGGTCATGTCACCACTCTGCGCGTGGCCGCTCGTACTTTGAATCTTTGACGGTCCGGTTTTCTTGCGCGATAGTACGGAAATGGTCGTCGATCAGCTGTCCGAGGTGTTCGACCTCGTCGAGGTCCGTGGTCTGCTGTCGGGTGGTTTCGCGGCGCGGGGGCCCTGGGTGTCGCGTACCGCCGTCGAGGATCCGCTGAAGCTCCTCGCGGTGGTGTGCGGGCGGGGGCGGCTGACCGCTGACGGCATCGAGGGGCCGGTCGAGCTCGGACCGGGCGACGTCGCCATCCTGAACAACCGGTCGTGGCTGCGGCTCGAGGGCGGCACGGGCGACGGGCCGCCCCGCGAGATCGTGCCTGAAGAGGGCTTTTCCTTCACCCGCTTCGTCGGCGCCGACTGCGGTAGCGACGACGTCGTCATCGGCGGGCGCGTCGACCTCAACCCGGCCGGTCGGACCCTGCTCCTGCAGGCGCTTCCGCCGGTGGGGGTGGTCCGGGCATCGGCTGCCGCGGCGTCCAACCTGCGCGGCACGCTCGACCGGCTGTTCGGGGAGGTGATCGCGAACCGGATGGGGTCGGCGTTCGCGATCCGGCAGTACGGCCAGCTCCTGCTGCTCGAGGTGCTGCGCGCGTACGTCGACCAGGCCGAGCTGCCCCCGGGATGGCTACGGGTGCTGACCGACGAACGGTTGCGCCCGGCGCTCGACCTCATGCATGCCGAACCCGGGAGGCATTGGGGCCTGGAGGAACTGGCACGGGCCGCGGCGATGTCGCGGACGTCGTTCGCCGAACGCTTCCGGACCGTGGCGGGCGTACCGCCGCTGACCTATCTCAACCGCTGGCGGATGCTGCTGGCGCAGCGGGCCCTTCGTGACGGCGACGTCCGCGTCGGGTCGCTGGCGGCCGAGCTGGGGTACGCGTCGGAGAGTGCCTTCAGCACCGCGTTCAAGCGGGAGGTGGGGGTGTCGCCGCTGCGCTACCGGTACCGGGTGCGGGGTGAACTGTCGGGTCGCGTCGGTTCGGTGTCGGTACAGCCATCTTTGTGATCTTCAAGGTCTGCGCGCTGAGCCCGACTCGGAAGTTCAGCCATGTTCGGGGCTGGAGCGGCGTTTGCGGGGGGCGGCGGAGCGGGGTGGCTGGGAGCGCATGTGGTCGCGTACGCGGGTCATGATGTCGCCGAGCAGGCGTACGTCGTCGTCGGTCAGGGGGTCGAACAGCAGGCGGCGGGAGAGTTGGACGTGACCCGGCAGGACGCGTTCGAGCAGGGCGCGGCCCTGGTCGGTGATGGTGACCAGGGTGGCGCGTTCGTCCTCGGGGGTGGCGCCGCGCGTGATGAGGCCGGCCTTCTCCAGCAGGCCGGCCTGGTAGGTCAGGCCGCTGCGGCTGTAGACGACGCCGTCGGCCAGTTGCGTCATGGTCAGGGGGCCGTCGGCGTGGTGGAGGCGGGCCAGGAGCGTGAACTGCACGTAGCTGATGTCGCCGTCGGCGCGTAGCTGCTGTTCGACCTGGTGCTCGAGCAGGCTGACGGCCTCTCTCAGCACGAAGTAGGCTCCCAACTGCTGGGGGTCGAGCGGTTGGACGTCATCGGCGCCGGCGTCATCGGCCTGTGGGATCACTTTTCCACCGTATCTATTTTGAATTCGTAGCACTGTGACGAGCGTCACCTCTCCCAAAGGTATTGCTTTGAAGTCGTAGCAGCGGGGGGGATCATGAAGGCAGTGCGGGTGTCCACCGGCCCGGAGGAGACGGCGGCGCTGGTGGAGCTGGTCGCTGACGGCGGGGCCTCCGTCAGCACCGCCGCCCCCGGGCCCGAGGGTGCCGGGCGGGGGTGCGTACGGTGCGGGTCTTCGTGCGCAGCGATGCCGCCCAGCTCCCCGAGCTCGTCGCCCGGGTCGACGCCGGGGATCTGAGGATCGACGTCGCCGGGCGGCGGACGCCGGCCGACCTGCCCGCCGTACACGACGAGGCCGCCGCCGGACGGCTGGCCGGCAAGACCGTCCCGACCTCCTGGCCGATACGGGAGCGCAACGGCGGCGCGTTTCTCATGCACCTGTCATGTACATGGCGTTAGAGCTTAACTACTATCCGTAACGAACGATGGTTGTTCGCCTACACATCGAGGAGGTTTCGGATGCGTGTATCGCCCCGTAAGGTAGCCGCGCTGATCGCCGTCGCCGGTGGCATGACCCTGCCCGCCACAGCCGCCCACGCCGTCGTCGATCCCGCGAAGGTCCAGGTCCTGGAGTCGGCCAGCAAGGTGGATCCCATACTGATGACCAACTGCACGACCGGCGGCGCCGCGGATCCCGTCGCCGCCGTGACCGTCCCGCCCGAAGTCCCGCTCGTGGGCTGCCTCACGCTCTGACCGGCCGGCGGTGCCATGCCCCGGCGGAAGGTGGCCGGGGCATGGCGGGGTGAGGAGACTTCAGAGGCCCTCTGCCGCGGGCGGGACGGTGAAGGTCTGCTTGAGCAGCCAGTCCGCGTACGAGTTCAGGCCGTGCGTGAAGTAGGAGCGGTTCGTGAAGCGCTCGGAGGAGAAGTCCGTCACCTCTTCCCCGTCGAGCAGGACCAGATGATCCTTGGGGTCCCGCAGCTCGCCGATCTGGCGGCAGGTGGTGCCGTGCCGGGCGGCCAGGGCCATCAGCGCGTCGAGCCGGCCGGGTGGCGTCGTGACGACGAGCTCCCAGTTGCCCCACGCCAGCATGAGGCTGCGGGGGTCGACGCGGAGCGCCTCGGCCACGTACGCGACGGGGGCCGACGGGGCCAGCAGCGACTCGTCGAGGTGGATGGACCCGCGGTTGCGTCGGGCCAGCTCCACCAGGCAGCCGCTCACACCGTCGGAGGCGTCCATGCAGGCCGTGACCAGCCCCTCGGCCGCCAGCGCCATGCCGATCTCCACCTTGGCGGAGGGCCGGTAGAGGGCCTGGTCGAGGGCACGGGAATCCTGGGGGTCGAGCCCGTCGAGCCGTACGTCGCGCAGCCGGGCGAGCACGGCCGACCAGAAGAGGCCCATGTCCCCGATGACGCACACCAGGTCGCCGGTGCTCGCGCCCGTCCTGGCGAGCGCGGTCCCGCGAGGGACGGTGCCCACGGCGGTGCCCGTCGCCGTGAAGACGTCGCCGTCCTTGATGTTGCCGCCGAGGACGGGGCAGCCCCACTCCTCGCCGGCCTCCTCGAGCCCGTCGAGGAACCGGTCGTAGTCGGTCATCGGCATGTCGGCCGGCATCACCGTCGAGACCAGCAGACCGGCGGGTCTGGCGCCCATCGCCGCCAGGTCGCTCACGTTGATGAGCACGGTGAGCCGGCCGTAGTGCCAGTAGTCGACGGGTTTCCCGTCGAGGTGCTGTTCGAGGAGGCAGACGACGGGGGTCGGGCACGGGTCCATGGTCATGACGATGTCGTGACCGGCGGGGACGGGCGCGAGCGTGGCGCAGTCGTCGGACTGGATGCCGAATCGGGGCAGGACGACGTCTTCGAGGATGGCGCGCTCGCCGTACTGTGCGAGGGTCGCGCCGGGACGCAGGTTCATTTCACGGGCCAAGGAAGGGTAGTAGGGAGCCGAGTGTGTCGTGGTGGAGTCGCACACTGTCGTGTCGCACGAAGCGTTCTTGCCACCGGAAGGGCCCGGTGTCGCCGGTCGTCCGCAACGCGATCTGGCGCAGCAGCTGGCTCGTGACCACCGGTCCCAGGTGTGCCACCTGGGCTGTTCCGGCCTCCTCCAGATAAATGTACGGCGCTCGCACGTCGTGCGGGGAGGTGACCCGCGTCCGGCTCACCGGGAGTCGGCCTTCTGCCAGAAAGGCGTCCAGCTCGTCGCCGATGGAGCCGACCAGCGCGGCCGGCAGGCAGTGCAGGTGCGCGTGGTCGACGCAGTTGCCGCCGCCGGACGGCTGGGCCGGGCCGTGCTCGACGAAGACCGTGCCGGAGCCGTCGTAGGCCGCCCGGAACAGCTCTCGTACGCGGTTCTTCGCCGATTCGACGACGTCGATGAGCCCCGGGTCGGCGCTCGCCAGCGCGGTGAGGTGTTCGGTGGTGACGATGAGGAGATGCCCGGGCGCGACGGGCGCCAGGTCGGGCATGACGAAGACGTTGTCGTCGCCCCACAGCACCCCGGCCGCGCCGGGCAGGTCCGCGACGCTGTTCATCCGGAACCGGAGCGGGTGGCAGAAGACGCAGTGCTCGTCGCCGTGGGCGCTGTCCAGGAGATCCGGGGCGGTGGCCACGATGGCCTGGCCCGCTCCGTCGGGTTGCGGGCGCAGCCCGAGGCGGTGGGCCTCGGCGAGCATCGAGTCGTGCAGGTCGGCCGCGTCCGCCGTGTGCACGCCGATCACGCCTTCGGCACGCACCGTACGGGCCATCTCACCGAGCAGCTTCTCCGGGTTGGGGGTGTCCGCTTCGACGTGGAGCCAGGCGCCGGCGAAGGCGGCGGCCGGGTAGGGGAGCTTGGAGTCGCCGAGAGGGGCGCGTCTCAGCGAGCGCGTGTGCCCCGGCGAATTCGATCCCGACCACTGCGCATGATGGGCTACATATCGCCCATCTGCCATCAATTGTGCCGCATCATCGTGGTGGCCGCCTATCATGACCACATCTCCCCATTTTGGGAGGAATGATACAAAATGCCCGAGTGAGAGTTTGCGAGATGACACCCTAGTCAGTATTGCATGCAATCCCTTGTGTTACTCCAGCCGCATAGTGCTCATAAAGTACGCAAGGTGATATGTGTATGAATGCCGGGTATCTCTCTAGACAACCCCTCAGGTAGATCGGCATTCCGTATGGCGCAAGCGATTGACGTAATGCACGTCGATGAGTGTCTGAAAGCTGCGCTCGGCCTCCTCAAGGCCACCTACACCGCCACACCCCACGGGGGCGGGTGGCACCACAGGCTGGCCGATCCCAAGCCGGCGGCGACCGCGACCGCCATCGCCCTGACCGCGTTCCACGAGCAACAGGTGGGGTTCGCGAATTTCGATGCCGGCCTGTCCTTCCTGCGGGCCAGTCAGGTGACCTCCGACGACCCCCTCCAGGACGGCGGCTGGTGGACCGAGACGCAGGCCCGGGTCCCGCTGATGGAGGCGACGGGCTGGGTGGCGAGGTTCCTGGGACACGCCCGGCTCCACCATGCGGAAGGCGGCCCGGACGTGGGGCGCGCGCTCTCGTGGCTGATCAACAACCAGAACGACGACGGCGGCTGGGGGTCGCATCGCGGATGCCGATCGCGCGTGTGGCTGACCTGCCTGGGCCTGCGCGCGCTGAACTGCCTCCACCCCCGGCACAAGGCCGTCGCGGACGGGGTCAACTGGCTCCTGCGGCAACAGGACGAGGGCAATTTCGGATGGAGCGCCAATGCCGGAGAGCAGACCACGGTGCCGCACACGTCTTTCGTGCTCCTCACCCTGTCGGAGATCAACGCGACGTGGCGGGACCAGCGTTTGCTGCGGGCCTATTCCTGGCTCTGCGAAAATGTCGATCCGACCATTATCGACGGGTCCATCGAGTCATATCACGTGAGCCCGTACCCGAATTCCAGAAATGACGACCGGGACCGCGACCAGGGATGGGATCAGGTCATTTACCATCACGCCCTGCCCATCGCGCTGTCGGCGCTCCTGCGCCACCCCGACGGCCCGCCCGCCGGTCTCGTCACCAGGGCCGCCAACACCATCATCCGCTCGCAGATCACCGAGGACGACGACAGGCGCTTCTCCGGCTACTGGCCGGGCCAGTACACCAGCAAGCAGCCGACGCTCTGGAGCACCTGGCCCTGCATGCAGGCCCTCCTCGACCTGAAGCGCGTGCCGTTGCTGCGGGCCGGGGACATCACGACCTGGTCGCGGGAGGCCGTCGTCGTGCAGCGCGGCAGCGCGCGGGACCGCTCGCCGGCCGCCATCCTGCGCGCCCATCACCGCAAGGTCGTGCTGCGCTCCAGGCTGACCCGTCACTGGCCATCGGGGCTGGTCGTGGTCTCCGTGGGCGCCGGCGGCCTGGCCGTCGGGCTGGGAGGTCTGGGCATGAAGGAGTTCGCCCTTTCGCTGATCTTTCCGTTCCTGCTCTTCGTGGTGGAGCAGCGCAGGAGGAACGGGCGCAAGAACCGCGAGGCCAAGGGCCGGCCGGGGAGACGTCAGCGCGAGGCCGTGTGAGCCGTGGCTCAGCTGACCTCCGGCTTTCCCGTCGCCGACAGGACCGCCTCCAGTTCGGCCTGCTGCTCCGGGGTGAAGGCGCGCCTGGGGAGGAAGGCCGCGGGTTGCCTGTCCACGAAGAGCAGCCAGAATTCCGGGCCCGTCACCACTTCGGTGAAGAAGGACCAGCGCATGGTGGTGGTGATCTGTTCCGTGCGGCATTCGTACCCGTCGCCGGTCAGGTGGAGCGTGGTGGGCACGCAGAGGTAGGCGAGCCGGCGCCTGGACATCCGGCGGATCGACCAGGTCAGTATGAAGGGGAACGCGACGGCTCCGGCGAACATGCCGACGCCCAGGGCGCGCCCGCCCGTCAGGACGCAGACGACGCCCGCGATCACCAGGATTGACGGGAGCAGCCGGTAGAAGAACCTGAGCTGGCGTTTCGCTCCCTGCTCGAAAGCCCGCACGACTTCGTCGGGAGTGGGGTCGTACTGAACGGTGAAATCCACCAGGCCGCCTTCGTGGGAAATATGCCGACAATCCTGCTGGACTCCGCTCGCCGGCGGCAACTTCGCGGGGTTCGGTTTCCCAGGAAATCTGGAGGGCGGATCGGTTGCCCGGAGGTTTCGTCCGGGATTAGCGTCGACGCCGATCTCCATCGTCTGTCAGAGGGGCAGTCATGTCCGTGGCGGGGAACATCAGGAGAGGCCTGGCGGTGGCGCTGGCCGTCGTGCTGGCCATGACCGTGGCCTCGCAGGCGGGGGCCGGGACGTCGTCGGCCGCGCCCAGGCGGCCGAACATCATCTTCTTCCTGGTCGATGACATGTCGGCCGAGTTGCTCCAGTACATGGACGCCGTGCGCGGCCTGGCCCACGACGGCACGACGTTCACCGACTACTACGTGTCCAACTCGCTCTGCTGCCCGTCGCGGGCCTCCATGTTCACCGGCCAGTTTCCGCACAACACGGGGGTCGCCACGAACACGGGGGCGGACGGTGGCGGTTACCGGGCGTTCGCACCGCACGAGGGGCGTACGTATGCCGTCGCGCTGGACCGGGCCGGCTATCGGACGGGTTACCTCGGCAAGTACATCAACGAATATCCGGTGGACGACGACTATCACGTGCCGGTCGGGTGGGACGAGTGGCACGTGGCGGCGGGCGGTGGATACAGCGAGTTCAAGTACCAGCTCACCCGCTACATCAAGGAGGAGACGGCCGGGGACAAGCCGATCGATCCCTCCGGCGGCACCTATCTGGTGGACGAGCTCGGGCAGCGCGCCGTGGACTTCATCGAGCGGTCTCGGCGGCACGCGCCGGGAGAGCCGTTCTTCCTCCAGGTCTCGCCGTTCGCGCCGCACGCCAGGATCGGGGCCAAGCCGGGTGACAAGGAGCCGCGCTTCCCGCCCGCGCGGCGGGACCGGCCGAAGAACCAGTTTCCCGCCGGGGAGTTCCCGCACGGGGACTGCGGCGGGCCCGACTGCGCCACCATCGATGTGGCCGCGTTGCCGGCGTTCGACGAGGACACGGCCGACAAGCCGTCCTGGGTCCGGCGGGCGCCCCTCGGGCCCAACCTGGTCAAGGAGCTGCGCAAGGACTTCCGGGACCGGATTCGGATGGTGCAGTCGGTGGACGACATGGTGGAGCGGGTGCTGGCCACGCTGACCGAGGCCGAGCGCCGGGCCACCTATGTGGTCTTCACCAGCGACAACGGGTTCCACCTGGGGCAGCATCGGCTCGTACGCGGCAAGTCCACCGCCTATGACCACGACGTACGAGTGCCGCTGCTGGTCAAGCGGCCGGCCGCCGGGCGGCGGGGTGACCTGGTGAGCGGGGACCTGGCCCAGAACGTGGACCTCTTCGCGACCTTCCTCGACATGGCGGGGGTGACGGCGGAGAACCGCGACGGGCGCAGCCTGTTGCCGCTCATCCAGGGGCGCAAGGTGCAGGACTGGCGTCAGGCTGCGCTGATCGAGCACGTCAAGCCGGATCCGGCCGCGCCCGGCGAGCCGGACCCGGATGCCGAGGAACCGCAGCCGGGCAACCCGGGACCGCCCAGCTACGCGGCCGTGCGGACAACCGGGGAGCTGTACGTGGAGTACGAAGGGGATCCGAGGCCCGAGTACTACGACACCGTGCGCGATCCGGGGCAGGAGTCCAACGACCCGGACCATGCCAGGACCGCCGATCTGAGCAGGGTGCTCGATCGGTTGAAGGGGTGCGGGCAGCCGGGCGCCGAGGACTGCTGGACCGCCTCGCGGCTCGGCTGACGCGCGCGCCGAAGGGCTGACGCCCTGGGGAGCGGCTGATCCCTGAGGATCGCTGACGCCTGGGAGCGGCTGACCTCCGCGGGTCGCTGACGCCTGGGAGCGGCTAGCTCAGCAGGCTTCTGACCTCGGCCAGCAGGTCCACCTGGGCGCGCCAGTCGCCGCCCGAGACGCCGATGACCGCGTGGGTCGCGCCGGCCTCGCGGTACTCGGCCAGCCGTTCGGCGGCCGCCTTCGGGTGGCCGGTGAGCGGGAGGTCGATGACGTCCTGGAGGGGGCGCCCGTAGCCGGTGGCGATGCCCGAGGCGGTCTCCTCGCGGGAGGGGAGACCGGGGCCGGTGCCCAGGGCCGCGGTGCCGCCGATCGCGATGAGCGGCGCCGGGCGGTCGTGCCCGGCGGCCAGCTCCGCCAGGCGGGCCCGGCCCGAGGCGACCTCGCGGGGTGAGATCAGGGAAGGGAACCAGCCGTCGCCGAGGCGGGCCGCCCGCCGGATCGCCGCCGCCGATGCGTTCCCGACCCACACCTGCGGCATCGCCACGGCGGGCGCCAGCTGGACGCTCGCCCCAGCACCGCCCGGCTCCTGCGGCTGCCCGGCCGCTGAAGCCGGCCCCGGCCCTTGGGACCGGCCGGCCGCCGACGGCAGCCTTGGTTCCTGGGACCGCCTGCCCGCTGATGGCAGCCCCGGTTCCTGGGGCTGCCCGGCCGCTGACGGCAGCCCCGGCTGCTGCTGGTGCCCGGGTTCGGACGGGAGGCGCGGCCGGCCGGGCGCGGGGGTGGCGTGGTCAGGTGCGGGTGGCTGGTCGGGAGGGGGTGGGGTGTGGTCGGTCGGCAGGGTGACCGGGTCGCCTGCCAGCAGCCGGGGGAGCAGTTCCAGCGCGAGGTCCGTACGCCGCCCGCGTTCCCCGTACGGAACCCCGGCCGCCGCCCACTGCCCAGCGCCGCCTCCGGACCCCACCCCGAGCACGAGGCGGTCGCCGGACACGTACACGAGGGTCGCGATCTGCTTGGCGGCCCAGGCCAGGGGGCGGATGGCCGGGATGAACACGCTGGTGCCGATCCGGATCCGGCTCGTGACGGCGGCGGCGGTGGCCAGGGCGATCGGCGCGTCCAGCGTCGGCCCGCCGACGGCCAGGTGGTCGCCGTGCCAGATGCCGTCCAGCCCCGCGTCCTCGGCGTGCCGGGCGGCCTCCTGCAGCGTGAGGCCGTCCCTGCGCTGGACGGCTACCCCGGGCAGGATGACGCCGATCTCGAAGAGTCCCATGCCGATACGGTGCAACCTCAAGCGAAGTTGATGTCAATCGGGGACGGGCCGGGAAAACCCGTGGCGCCGCCGGATGATCGAGGTCCACGATCCCTCCATGACAGACGACCGAATACGGGTGCGACCCGCTGCACAGGAGGACGCGGCCGTTCTGGCCGAGTTGAACGCCTTCGTCCACGATCTCCACGTTGAAGAGCGGCCCGACGTCTTCAGGACAGCCACCGGCGCGGACGAACTCCGCACCCTCTTCCGATCCTTCCTGGCCCGCGAGAGCTCCCTGGCCTACCTGGCCGAGTCGGGCGGGCGCGCGATCGGCTACGTCACGGCCACCGTCCACCGACGCGCCGGTGACGTGCTGACGCGGCCCAGGAACTTCGCGGCCATCGAGCACATAGCGGTGGATCCGGCGGCGGCCAGGGTCGGGGCCGGCTCGGCGCTCGTCGAGGCGGTTCGCGTCGCGGCCAGGGAGGCGGGCTGCACGAGCCTGGTCACGGACGTGTGGGCCTTCAACAAGGCGGCGCCGGCCTTCTTCGAGGACGGTCTGGGCTTCGCGCCGATGCGGCACTGGCTGGAGCAGGGGCTGTGAGCGAGCAGGCAGACGCGGCCCCGGCCGGAGCGCGGGACATGACCGGCGCGGGCCCTGATGGCGCAGGGGACATGAGCGGCGCGGCCCCGGTCGTGGGGGAGCGGCCCGGCAGGGGGCCGCGTAGGTTCGCGGATCGGGAGCGGCTCGGCGGTCTGGTGCGCGAGGCCTTCGGGCCCCGCTGCCGGCTCACCGGGGTGGACCGGCTCCGAGGGGGCAGCAGCAAGGGGGTCTATCGTCTCTCCTTCGACAGCGGGCCGAGCGTCATCCTCTACGTCTGGTCCGAGGACGAGGACTTCTGGGACAACGCGGCAAGCGGCACGCAGCCGTCCGGGTTGCGGCTCTTCGAGGCCGCGCACGCGCGCCTGAGCTCCCTCGGCGTACGCGTTCCGCGCCTCCATTTCGCCGACGCCGGCCACGAGCACTACCCGGCCGACGTCGCCCTGATCGAGGACGTCCGCGGCGGCACGCTGGAGGAGCGGCTCGGCAGGGACCCGAAGGCGCTGGACCGGCTGGCGGGCAGCCTGCGGGCGATGGCCGGGTGCCGGTCGCCGGAGCTCGGGCGGGTGGCGCTGGTCGAGAGCGGCGAGGGTCTGCGGCGGTCCTGCCCCGAGCTGGTGCTGGAGTGGGCGTTGCGCGACCTGGCCGAGGCCGCGTCGCGGGTCGCGACGATCGGGCAGGCCCGAGAGGTGCTGGAGGAGAAGGCGCGGGAGCTGGCCGCGAGGGTGGAGCCGCGCCCCGACCACGGCCTCATCCACGGCGAGCTGGGGCCCGACCACGTGCTGATGGACGAGCACGACGAGCCGGTGCTCATCGACATCGAGGGCACCATGTTCTTCGACGTCGAATGGGAGCACGTCTACCTGCGCATCCGCTTCCACGACCACTACGCGGCGCTGCGCGTCGACGGGCTGGACGAGCGCAGGCTGCGGTTCTACCGCCTGGCCCAGCACCTGTCGCTGGTCGCGGGGCCGCTGCGGCTGCTCGACGGGGACTTCCCCGACCGGGAGTTCATGCTGGGCATCGCCCGGCAGCACACGGAGGAGGCGCTCGGCTTCCTGCGGACGTGACGTAACCCCTTGTGTACGGTTACGGTGCCGATGTGCCGGGCCTTGCGCGCCTGGTGGAAATCGTCAACTCTTAGGAAGGTTTCCTATTAGTTAGGGGAGTCACCAGTGCGCGTAAGGCAGGTCTTAGCGGCCCTGTGTCTCCTGCTGGCCGCCGCGTGCGGTCAGGACGAGCCCGAGCCGCAGGTGAACGCCGAGGACGTGATGTTCGTCCAGATGATGGTGGAGCACCACCGGCAGGGTATCGAGATCGCCAAGGTGGGCACGTCCCGCGCCACCACTCCCGAGCTGAAGACGCTGACCGCGGCCATCGAGAGCACGCAGCAGGGCGAGGTCGAGATGATGCTGCGCTGGCTGCACTCCTGGGACCAGCCGCTCACCCCGGCCACGAGCGCCCACGACCACCACGGCGGCATGCCGGAGACCGACGTCAAGCAGGTCCAGGCGCTGAAGAAGTCGAAGAACTTCGAGTATGACCTGTGCAACCTGCTGATCGCGCACCAGGACGACGCCGTTCAGATGGCCGCCGCCGAGGTGTCGGGCGGCGCCAACCCCGAGGTCCAGCGGTGGGCGGCCCAGGTGCAGAGCTCTCGCAAGGGGCAGATCGACATCATGATGAACCTGATCAAGAAGTAAGACGGCCGCGATCCACGCCATCACCCGTCTCTGGGGCGAAAAACACTTTCCTCATAGACGCCGATCGCCAGAAGTGATTAGATCACTTGATATGTCCGAGGTAACGCGGCCCACGCTTTCCGACGCTCTGACCGAGCGCATGCTGGAGCTCATCCGTACGGGAGGGCACCGGCCCGGCGACAGGCTGCCCTCGACCAGGGAGCTCTCCCAGCGCTTCGCCGTCACCACCCCGACGCTGCGCGAGGCGCTACGCAGGCTCGAGGCCACCGGGGCCATCGAGATGCGGCACGGCTCCGGCATCTACGTCGGGGCCGACATCGAACGGCTGGTCCTGCCCAACCCGAACATGCGCGAGATCCACGCCGCCCAGCTCCTGGAGCTGCTCGGCGCGCGCATCGTGATCGAGCCGCCGCTGGCCGCGATGGCCGCCGAGCACGTCGGCCGCGAGGAGCTGGCGGCGCTCAAGCGGGTGCTCGACGAGGCTGGCAGGCACCTGCGCGGCGAGGACGCCGAGCTGCACGACGCGAACATGACCTTCCACCGGGCGACCGCCCGGATGGCGGGCAACAGCGTGCTGCACGAGGTCGTCGACTCGCTGCTCACCGTGCACGGGCCGGAGCAGCGCGAGATCCTGCAGATCTTCGACGACCGGCGCCGTGACTACGACGAGCACCTGGCGATCCTGGAGGCCATCGAAGCAGGCGACGCGGCGCAGGCCGAGGCGCGCATGCGGGCCCACCTGGTCGACGTGAAGACGGTTGTAGAGCACAGGTTGCGAACCCCCCGATAAGAACCAAGGAGGCCGGCCCATGTTCCGGTCACGTGTGGCCACGCTCGGCGTGGCGGCGCTCGTCCTGACCGCCTGCGGTGGCAACGGCGCCGAGACGCCGCAGAAGAAGACCGAACTGACGCTGTACAACGACAAGGGCGCGTGGACGAAGTACTTCGACCAGATGGGCGCGCTGTCCAAGCAGAGCATCGGCCTGGGCATGAAGCCGACGGGATACACCGACTCGGCCCAGTACCAGGCGTTCATCAAGGCGTCTTTCCGGACGAACGTCAAGCCCGACCTGTTCACCTGGCAGACCGGGGGGATGCTGGAGGAGATCGTCAAGCAGAAGCAGGTGGCCGACACCACGGCCGTCTGGCAGGAGGCGATCAAGGCCGGCGACCTGTCGCAGGACCTCGCCCCCTACTACACGATCGGCGGCAAGCAGTACTGCGTGCCGATGAACGTCGCGTACTGGGGCATGTTCTACAACAAGAAGATCTTCGACAAGTACCGCCTCAAGCCCCCGGAGACGTGGGAGGACCTGGTCGCCACCGCCGAGACGCTCAAGAAGAACGGCGTCAAGGCCTTCTACCACACCAGCGTGCTGTTCTCCTTCGTCTGGTTCGAGCAGCTCATGGCCGGCACCGACCCCGACCTGTACGACCGCCTGTCCACCGGCAAGGCGAAGTACACCGACCCCGGCGTGGTCCAGGTGATGGAGAAGTGGAAGCAGCTCATCGACGCCGGATATTTCATCAACCCGGGTGACAAGACGGACCCCGGCGACGTGATGAAGAACGGCAAGGCCGCGATGATCTCCTTCGGCACCTGGTTCAACACCAGCATGACCCAGCGGAGCATGAAGGCCGGCACCGACTACGACTTCTTCGTCATCCCGAACGTCAACGCGTCGCTCCCCAAGACCTCGATGATCTTCGAGAGCGGGCCGCTGTGCTCGCTGACCAAGGCGGCCGACCCCGACGCCAGCATGAAGTACCTCAAGTGGTGGACGACCTCGCAGGCCCAGGAGAAGTGGGCGACGAGCCGGGGTGACGTGAGCGCCAACCCCAAGGTGACGATCGACGACAAGGCGCTCGGCACCGTCACCAAGGACGCGGGCGGCGGCAAGTACCGCCTGGTCAACCGCTACTTCGAGGCCACGCCGCCGCCCATCCTGACGGCCGCGCTGGACGGCTTCTCCAAGTTCGTCACCGAGCCGGACACCTACAAGGAGGTCCTGGACACGATCCAGAAGGCCGCCGACGAGTACTGGAGCACGCATCAGTGAGTGCACGCCCAATGCTCGGGCGGTTCCGGCACGGTTACGTGGCGCCGGCGGCCCTGCTGGTCGCCGGGCTGCTGTACGCGCCGTTCCTGTGGACGGCCTACCTGAGCCTGACCCGGTACGACGGCCTGGAGCCGCCGCGGTGGATCGGCCTGGCCAACTTCGCCAAACTGTTCGACGACGCGGCGCTGCTCACCTCGACCCGCAACACGCTGATCTGGGTGATCGGCACCATGGTGCTCCCAGTCGGGCTGGGGCTGCTGGTCGCGGTGCTGTCCTACGACATCAAGGGCGGCGCGTGGTTCCGGGTGCCTTTCATGCTGCCGTACGCGCTGAGCGGCGCGGGCCTGGCCATGGTGTGGAGCCCGATCCTGTCGCATGACGGCGTGGCCAACCTGCTGCTGGGCGTGGACACCGCGTTCCTGCAGGAGTCGCCGGCCAACACGTTCGCGATGCTCGCGGTCTGGACGTGGCAGCAGCTCGGCGTGAACACGTTGCTGTTCGTGGTCGGGCTGCAGTCCATCCCCAAGGAGCCGATCGAGGCGGCCCGGCTCGACGGGGCGTCGGGGTGGGGGCTGTTCCGGCACGTGATCTGGCCTCTCATGCGGCCGCTGACGGCGGTCGTGGTCGGGCTCGCGCTGGTGGCCAGCCTGAAGACGTTCGACATCGTGTGGGTGCTGACGCAGGGCGGCCCGGGGCGCAACTCCGAGACGCTGGCGGTGACCATGTACAAGGAGACGTTCGTGGCCAGCGACTACGGCTACGGCTCGGCGGTGGCGGTGATGCTGACCGTCGTCACGGGGCTGGCGTCCTACCTGTACCTCCGGAGGCAGGTGACGGCCGCATGATCAGACGGGTCGTGCTGGTCGTGCTCGGGCTGATCTGGCTCGGGCCGACGTACCTGCTGCTCGTGAACGCCTCCCGGCCGGCGGAGTCGTACGATCCGAGCAGGGCGTGGGTGCCGTCCGGCGACTTCGCGCTGCTGGAGAACTTCGGCCGGGCCCTGGAGGGCGCGAACCTCACGCAGAGCCTGGCCAGCACCGCGCTCTACAGCCTCGTCTCGCCGCTGCTCGGCGTGATCATCGGGGCGCTGGCCGGGTACGTGATCGTGGTGTTGCGGCTCAGGCACGGCTTCTGGTGGTTCCTGCTGATCTTCGGCGGCACCGTGTTCCCCTCCCAGATGCTGCTCGTGCCCCTCTTCGTCGGCTACAGCGACGCCGGCCTGTACGACAGCCGCGTCGGCATGATCCTCATCTACACGGCCATCAACGTGCCGCTGGCCGCGTTCGTCCTGCGCAACTTCTACACCGGCGTGGCCTTCTCGATCTTCGAGGCCGCCCGGATGGACGGCGCCTCGACCTGGCGCATCTTCTGGCGGATCTACCTGCCGATCTCGTTCACCGCGCTGACGGCCGTGTTCATCCTCGAGTTCACCTTCATCTGGAACGACCTCATCTTCGGCCTGACCCTCACGCAGACCGAGGACGTGCGGCCGGTGATGACCGCCATCGCGGGCCTCATGACCGACGTGTACGCCGGCACCCCCGTCCCCGTCGGCCTGGCCGCCGGGCTCGTGGTCTCGCTGCCGACGGTCGTGCTGTTCCTCGCCACCCAGCGCCTCTTCGCCAGGGGCCTGTCTCTAGGGAGTGTTCAATGACCAGCCGGTTGCTCCAGCGCAGCCTGGGGAGCCCCGACTACGACGGGATCAGGCAGGCGCTGCGCGACGACACCTCGACGCCCGTCATCAGCGTGCGCGGGCTGGAGGTACGGGTCGCGGTGCTGCCGCTGTTCACCCACGACGGCCGCCAGGCGGTCCGGGTCTCCAGCACCGAGCCGCTCACGCACGTGCTGGTCGGCGTGGACAGCGCGTCCGGCACCGACGTGACGCTGCTGGTGCCCGAGGTGGACGCGCCGCGCGAGCTGACCCTGGAGTGCCGCGACGACGCCGGGGTGGTCGGCACCGCGCAGGTCACGGTGACCCCGCAGCGCAAGTGGAGCGTGTTCGTGGTGCACCACTCGCACCTGGACATCGGCTACACCGACCCGCAGGGCACGGTGCTGCGCCACCACCTCGACTACCTCGACGCGGCGCTGCGGCTGGCCGAGGAGACCGCGTCCTGGCCGGACGACGCGAAGTTCAGGTGGACGGTCGAGTCGTCGATGCCGGCGCTGAAGTGGCTCGACGCCCGGCCCAAGGAGATGGTCGACTCGTTCGCCGCCCTGGCCAGGGCCGGCGTGATCGAGGTGACGGCGCTGCCGTTCCAGCTGCACACCGAGGCGTGCTCGACCGAGGAGCTGTACCGCCAGCTGCGCTTCACCGCCCAGTTGGAGCGGCAGCACGGCTTCGCGACCAGGTCGGCCATGCACACCGACGTGCCGGGTGCGGTCGTGGGGCTGGTGGACGCGCTCAGCTCGGCGGGCGTGCGCTATCTGGCCGCCGCCCACAACTGGGCCGGGCGGTCGGTGCCCTACCTGCACGGCGGGGACAAGCTCACCAGGCCGTTCCGGTGGCGGGCGCCGAGCGGGAACGAGATCATCGTGTGGTTCACCGACACGCCGCACGGGATGGCGTACATGGAGGGCAACACGGTCGGGCTGACCGACTCCTACGAGCTGGCCGACGACCTGCTGCCGCGCTACCTGTCGGCGCTGGCCACGCGGGGTTACCCGTACGGGCCGGGGACCTTCGGGTGGCAGGGGCCGGACGCGCCGAAGGAGCCGTACGAGCTGGACGTGCTGCACCTGCGGGTGCAGGGCGCGCACGCCGACAACGCGGGGCCGTCGATCGTGCCCGCGTCGATCGCGCGCCGGTGGAACGAGCAGTGGGCCTACCCTCGCCTCAGAAGTGCGGTGAACAGCGACTTCTTCGAGCACGTCGAGGAGCGCTACCACGACCGGCTGGCGGTGCACGAGGGCGACTGGACCGACTGGTGGGCCGACGGGCTCGGCTCCGGCGCGCGCCCCCTCGGGTACGTACGCCGGGCGCAGTCGGCCCTGCGCGTCGCCGAGACGCTGCACACCATCGCCGGCGTGGACGCCACCGAGCAGATCGACGCCGCCTACGACAAGGTCGCGCTGTTCAACGAGCACACCTGGGGCGCGGCCAACCCGTGGGAGGACGCCGAGGAGGCGGGCGACTCCGGCGGGCTGCAGTGGACGCGCAAGTCCTCCGGCGCGTACTCGGCCCAGGACGACGCGGCCGACCTGCTGCACGCGGCCGCCCGCAGGTTCGCCGCCGCCCTGTCGGAGTCGGGCACCGAGGGCGGCGCCCTGGCCTCCTTCGCCGTCTTCAACCCCGGCACCTGGACGCGGACCGACATCGTGCGCGCGTTCCTGCCGAGGGACGTGGTGGGCGTGGACGTGCCGATCGCGCTGGTGGACTCGCGGACCGGCCGGACGCTGCCGCACCACGAGGAGTTCGTGGACCCGGTGGACTGGCCGACCCGGCCGATCGGGCGGCACGTCCACGCGGTCGTCCCGGACGTCGCCGGGTTCGGTTACGCCCGCGTCGACGTGGTGCCGGGTGAGGGCCAGGCCCCGGAGCCGGTCGAGCTGGACCCGAGCGGGGTGATCGAGAACGAGTTCTACCGGGTGGCGTACGACGTGCGCGAGGGCTACCTCAGCTCGATCTTCGACAAGCGCGCGGGCCGGGAGCTGGTCAACGGTGACGCGGCGGCCGGCTTCGGCCAGTACGTCTACGACCAGTACGCCACCGCCCCGCACTTCAACCACCTGTCGGGGCACGTCGGCGCGCACGACCGCACGCTGCTCGGTGACCGGGCCATCGGCAGGCACGCCACCATCACCGAGGCCAAGCGGACGGCCGTGGGCGAGAAGCTGGTCGTGGAGCTGAGCGGCAAGGGCGTCGACTGGATCCGCACCACGATCGAGCTCTACCGCGGCGTGCCCCGCCTCGATCTCACCTACCAGCTCGCCAAGCAGGGCACCCCGGCCAAGGAGGCGGTCTTCCTGGCCTTCCCGTTCGCCGCCGGCCGGCCCACCGCCTGGGAGCTGACCGGCGGGGTGGGCGGCCCGGACGCGCCCCGGGTGCCCGGCTCGGCCGAGTACATGCTGCCGATCAGGCACTGGATCGCCTTCGAGGACCCCGAGCTGACCGTCGCCTGGGCCACGCTGGAGGCGCCGCTGGTGCAGCTCGGCACCATCCACATGCCGTACGCGCCGTTCCCGCCCACCCTCGACCAGGAGGACGGCACGGTCTACTCGTGGGCGCTCAACAACATCTGGGACACCAACTTCCCGGCGCAGCAGCAGGGCGAGACCACGTTCCGCTACGCCGTGACCTCGGAACCGGGCGTCCAGGGCAGGCGGCTCGGCGCGGCGGTGGCCTCCGGGCTGTGCGAGCCGTTCGTGGGCGCATTGATCACCGACAGCCCCGACGTCTCCGAGACGTACGTGTCCGTGGACCACCCCGACGTGCTGGTCACGTCCCTGGGCTGGGACGGCGTGCGGCTGCAGTCGCTGGCCGCCGAGCCGGTCGAGGTCAGGGTGTCGATGCCGGGGCAACAGACGGTCGAGGTACGGCTGCCCGCCTGCGGGGTGGCCGTCGTCAGGGGGACGCGCCAGTGAGGATCGTTGACATCAGGGCCACGACGGTCGCCGTGCCGCTGGAGGCGCCGCTGCGGCACAGCAACGGCGCCCACTGGGGCCGGTTCGTCCGCACGATCGTCGAGGTCGAGGCCGACAACGGGCTGATCGGCCTGGGGGAGATGGGGGGTGGCGGGGAGAGCGCCGAGTCGGCCTTCCGCGCGCTGATGCCGTACCTGAAGGGCCACGACCCCTTCCAGCTGGAGGCGCTGCGCTTCAAGATCGCCAACCCGACGGCCTCGCTCTACAACAACCGAACGCAGCTGCTGGCCGCCATCGAGTTCGCCTGTATCGACCTCGTCGGCCAGCACCTCGGCGTGCCCGCCCACGACCTGCTCGGCGGGCGCGTACGCGACGAGGTGCCGTTCGCGTCCTACCTGTTCTTCCGGTACGCCGCCGACGGTCACGCCGAGATCCGCACCCCCGACCAGCTCGTCGCGCACACCGCCGCGCTCAAGGAGGCCCACGGGTTCACCGTGCACAAGCTCAAGGGCGGGGTCTTCCCGCCGGACTACGAGCTGGAGTGCTACCGGGCGCTGGCCGCGGCGTTCCCTGGCGACCGGCTGCGCTACGACCCGAACGCCGTGCTCTCGGTGGCCGAGGGGCTGCGCTTCGGCCGGGCCATCGAGGGGCTGAACAACGACTACCTGGAGGACCCGGTCTGGGGGCTCGAAGGGCTCAGGCTCGTACGCGAGCAGGTCCGGGTGCCGCTGGCCACCAACACCGTCGTGGTCAACTTCGAGCAGCTGGCCTCGAACGTCCTGCGCAGGGGCGCCGACGTGGTGCTGCTGGACACGACGTTCTGGGGCGGCATCAGGCCGTGCGTGAAGGCGGCCGGGGTGTGCGAGACGTTCCAGCTCGGGGTGGCCGTGCACTCGTCGGGGGAGCTGGGCATCCAGCTCGCGACCATGCTGCACCTGGGCGCGGTGCTGCCGAACCTCACCTACGCCGCCGACGCGCACTACCACCAGCTCAGGGACGACGTGATCGAGGGCGGCAAGATGGCGTACTCGGAGGGCGCCATCGCGGTGCCGTCGGGGCCGGGGCTGGGCGTGCGGCTGGACCGGGAGCGGGTGGCCCGCTACGCCGAGCTCTACCGGGAGCTGGGCGGCTACCCGTACGACCGGGACCCCGGGCGGCCCGGCTGGTACGCCACGGTGCCCAACGAGCGCTTCGCGGACCCGTACCGGGAAATCGCACCATAATGGGGCGATATGTCTGAAGAGTCAAAGCCTGCCGCCCCTGCCGACAACCTCGTCGCCACCTCCCACACGCTGCCGTCCGGCCAGTCCTACACCGCCACCACCGGCACCATGGTGCTGCGCGAGGAGGTGATCACCGACGGCAAGTTCGAGGGTCTGCGACCGAAGGCCGAGGTGTTCGTCACCGCGTACACGCTGGACGGGGCCGAGCCGCTGAGCCGGCCGGTGACGTTCGCGTTCAACGGCGGGCCCGGGTCGTCCAGCGTGTGGCTGCACCTGGGGGTGCTCGGGCCGCGCCGGGTCGTGATGGGGGACGCCGGGGCGCTGCTGCCGCCCCCGTACGGGCTGGCCGACAACGAGGAGAGCCTGCTGCGGGTGAGCGACCTGGTCTTCATCGACCCGGTCTCCACCGGGTTCTCGCGGGCGGCCGAGGGGGAGAAGGCGGAGCCGTACCACGGGTTCACCGGCGACCTGGAGTCCGTCGGCGAGGTCATCAGGTTGTGGACCACCAGGAACGGGCGGTGGATGTCGCCGAAGTTCCTGGCCGGGGAGTCGTACGGCACCGTGCGGGCCGCCGGGCTGGCCGACCACCTGCAGTCGCGTTACGGCATGTACCTCAACGGCGTGATGCTGATCTCCTCGGTGCTCGACTTCATCACGGGCGAGTTCAACGAGGGCAACGACCTGGCCTACGCCCTCTACCTGCCGACCTACGCGGCCATCGCGCACTACCACGGGCTGCACGGGGACCGGCCGCTGGCCGAGGTGTTGCGCGAGGCCGAGGAGTACGCGGGCGGCGACTACCTGTGGGCGCTGACCCGCGGCAACCGCCTGACGCCCGAGGAGCGTGCGGCCGCGGTCGCCAGGGTGGCCGCGCTCACCGGGCTGAGCGAGGACTACGTGGACCGGGTGAACCTGCGCATCGAGCACATCCGGTACTTCACGGAGGTGCTGCGCTCCCGGCGGCAGATCGTGGGCCGGCTCGACGGCCGCTTCACCGGCTGGGACCCCGACTCCGGCGGCGAGCACTTCACCGCCGACCCCAGCATGGACGCGATCATGGGTCCCTACAGCGCGGCCCTCAACCACTACCTTCGCTCGGAGCTGGGCTACGCCAACGACCTGCCGTACGAGGTGCTCACCTCGCGCGTGCGGCCCTGGTCGTACAAGGAGTTCGAGAACGCGCACGTGCAGGTGGCCTCGCGCCTGGCCGCCGCCATGCGGGCCAACCCGCACCTGCGCGTGCACGTGGCCTGCGGGTATCACGACGGCGCGACCCCGTACTTCGCCGCCGAGCACACCTTCGCCCACCTGCCCGTGCCCGCCGAGCTGGCCGGCAACGTGGAGTTCAGGTACTACGAGGCCGGCCACATGATGTACGTCCACGAGCCCAGCAGGCTCGCCCAGTCAGCGGACCTGGCCGCCTTCGTGCTCGGCGAGCAGGCGTGAGGCCCGGCTCAGGCGCTGCCTGAGGTTGGCGCGCAGGGCGGCGAAGCGGCCCGGGTTGTCGCGGATGACGGCCCGCTGCAGCTCGGCGTCGGCCGCGTACCAGGCGGCGACCAGGCCCGACGACCACTTGCACGTGGTGTCGGCGGTCGCGGTCTGCCGCTCCTCCTCGCTCACCGCGGCCTCGTCGAGGTTCCAGCGGCCGTCGGCGATGGCCGCCTCGGGAGCGGGATAGGAGTGGCCGGCCTGGCTCATGCACGACTGCCAGCGCTTGATCGCCGCGGTCACCGACGGGTGCTTGGCGGCCTGTTCCAGCGTGAGCGAGTCCTGCAGGGACAGCCACGGCCAGTCCGCCTTGCGCGCCCCCTTGTCCAGGGTGAGCGTCGCGCGGTCCAGGCAGCCGCGGTCCGCCGCGGTGCCGTACAGGCGGTGCCGGGTCCGTTTCGGCAGCTTGGTGGCCCAGGCGCCGGTCGTGTCGGGAGAGGGCGGCCTGGCCAGGTGGTAACCGTGACGCTTGGCGGCCTCGGTGTCGGTGACGCCGTAGCGGCGGGAGTTGCCGGGGTCCACGGCGGCGAGTTCGGCCGGGTCCTCGGCCGGTGGGGCGACGCTGATGCCCTGCTTGCGCATGCATCGGACGACGAGGTGGTTGTGGGCGTTGCCCAGGACGGCCCGCTGCTCGGGAGTGGTCTTGTAGGCGTCGAACGGCAGCACCAGCTGCGACACCTTGGTGACGCCCCGCACGGGCGTCGGTGGCGCGGGCTCGTCGGCGCCGCAGGCCGCGGTGGTCGTCACCAGCAACAGCGCGCTGGCGAGGAGACCGCGGCAGCCGGTTTCCGGCGGCCAAGCCCGGAAACCGGCACTCCCCTTATTGCTCAGTGGCACCAGATGTCGATCGCGCTGGTGCGGTTGTTGCCGATGGCGTTGTTCGCCAGGAAACCGTCGTTCGAGTTGTGCGTGAACGTGCTGTGGGCGCCGGTGTAACCCGGGTGCTGCCAGAGAGTGGCGCTGCAGCCGATGCGGTTCCTGACGGAGCTGGTCTCGTTGTTCATGCTGTGCCAGGAGTTGCTGAAGTCCCAGTTCAGCCAGTTGTTGTCGGCGAAGTTGGAGTCGTCCTTGACGAAGTCCCGCCAGTGGTCGACCTGTCCGCGGTTGTAGTCGAAGCCGGCGTACAGGCAGACACGACCGCCGTAGCAGGTCGAGCGGGGGCTTGCCACCGCGGCGGCAGCGGGGACGACCGCCGCGAAGATAGCGGCCGCGGCGACGAAGCCGGCGGCCTTCTTGGATAGCCTCACAGGTCTCTCCTCATGGGTGAGTCGTTTCGACCTCGTAACTTAGCGTGCCGAATCGAATACGAGCCGTCGTGACTCGCCGATTCCATAAGGGCTGCGCGCCCCGGAAAGGGGTCGCGTGCCCAGGCCCGCCAGACCCACTCGTATCAGGGGTATGACCGGAGACTTCGTCGCATTGACGCAACTCTTGCCAGCTCGGGTGTGCGACCGGAGGAACCCGTGGGCTGCGCAAGACCTATTCGGAAGCCATTCGTGACGCTGTTCGCGCGGCGATCGGTGCGGCTATTCCGGCAGGGCCGCCGGATTCTGCGCCAGCAGGCCGCCGTCCACGCGGTGCTCGGCCCCCGTGATGAACGACGAGCGCGGCCCCGCCAGGAACGCCACCAGCTCGGCCACCTCCTCCGGCCGGCCCACGCGGCCCAGCGGGTGGGCGCGGCCCCACTGCGCCACCTGCTCCTCCTGCGACAGCTCCCCCCGCCACAGGTCCGCCGCCCAGCGCAGCATGGGGGTGTCCACCGAGCCGGGGCAGACCACGTTCACCCTGATGCCGTCGGCCGCGTGGTCGAGCGCCATGGCCCTGGTCAGGCCGTTGAGCGCGGCTTTGCTCGCCGTGTACGCCGCCACCTGCGCCTGCGAGGAGAACGCCTGCACCGACGACATGATCACGATCGAGCCGCCGCCGCGCTCGCGCATCCGGGGGACAGCGGCCTTGCACGTGAGGTAGACGCCCTTGAGGTTGATGTCCAGCACCTCGTCCCAGACGTCCTCCGGGGTGTCCTCGACGGTGCCGTAGCGCTGCACGCCCGCGCAGGTCACCACGATGTCGAGCCCGCCGTACCTGGTCACGGCCAGGTCCACCAGGTCGCGCATCTCGCCGGCCCGGCGCACGTCGGCGATCCTGCCGGTGACGTGCTCGCTGTCCAGCTCCGCGTTCTTGTCGACCCCGCAGAAGACCACGGACGCCCCGCCGTCGGCCAGCCGGTCCACCACTGCCCGCCCGATCCCCATCGAACCGCCCGTGACCAGCGCCACCTTGCCGCCGAACTCATTCATGCCAGCACCTCCGCGCGCAACCTCAGCACCTTCGTCTCCTGCGGGTCCAGGGCCAGGGCCGTGCCGTTGGCCACGGCGGCGGCCAGGCCGTCGGTCGGCATGCTGGAGAACGGCTCCAGCCCGACCGTGTAGGCCCGCCCCCACCACGGGTAGTCCGTGGACGCGCCGAGCTCCTGCCACATCCACAGGTACGGCAGCAGCGCCGCCTCCCACTCCACCCGCATACCGATATCCCCCGAAATTTCGTACCAACCCTCGTCGAAGCCGGTCAGGTACACGATGTCGCTCGGCCCGCCCGGCCCCGGCACCACGCTCAGGTCCGTCTCGCCGCCGCCGTCGGCCGGCACGACCGGCCACTCCCACGGCCCGCCGGCCCGGACTCTGCGCCCGGCCGCCGGGTTGATCGCGCTCTCGTGCGGAATCACGCGCACACCCTCCGGCAGCCGGATCCGGGCCCCCGGGCGCAGGAACGGCAGCCCGTACACGATGTGCTGCCCCCACATGGCGTGCAGCGGCAGGTCCGACTCGTTGGTGGCCCGCCCCTCGATCTCCAGCGCCGCCGTGCCCGACCGCAGCCGGAAGACCTTCTCCACCCGGTACGGCAGCCGCCGCGTCCGCACGCTCAGCCGTACCGCGACCTCCTCGGGGGAGTCGGTCACGACCGCGCACTCCCACGGCAGCCCGGACACCTCGCCGTGCTGCGCCAGCCGCGCGCCGCGGTACTCGCTCGGCGCGCCGCCGTTGGGGAAGACCTCCTGCCAGCCGCCCTCGTAGTGGTCGACGAACTGGGCGACGTCGTCGGCCGCGCCCCGGAGGTGGTCGTGCGGGTCGCGCAGACCCTGCGGCGAGAGCCAGACGAAGTCCGTGTCCGTGGGCTTGTGCAGGAACTCCACCACGTCGCCGCCCTTGCCGGGCAGGGCCGTCACGCGCAGCCGCTCGTTCTCCAGCGTGACCGCCCGCAGCCCGGCGACGGTGCCGAGCCGCAGGCGCGCCGCCCAGTTGCGTCTCACCCGAACGTCACATCCAGGAACCGGGGCCGGTAGATGGAGACGTCGCGGTAGTGGTCGGTGTTGACGAAGCTGTTGACGTTGTACGACACCACGAGCCCGCCGCCGGCGATCTCGGGATGGGCGTGGGCGTTGTAGGTGAAGATGTTCCCGCCGGTCTCGGGCGTGGTGTAGACGTGCTGCCTGCCGGTGAACGGGCCGAAGGGGGAGCACGCGGAGTAGGCCACGATGTTCGCGCTCAGCGCCTCGGTCGTGTCATGCGTGATCAGCACGTATCCGGAGCCGACGCGGCTGACGCTGTACTCGTTCGCCACCCCGCTCATCACGCGCGCCGAGTCGGCCTCGCTCGCCGACCAGGTGCCGTCGGCCTTGAGGTACTCCCAGGCGCCGAGCAGGCTCTGCCCCTTGACCCGGGCGATGTGCATGTACTTGGGCGAGCCGAGGTCCTCGACCCCGTAGACGTAGGTGTAACCCCCGTCCTTGAGGGTCCCGGAGGCCCAGGAGACGCCGTGCTCCGACGGCAGGTCGTGCACGCTGATCGGCTGCTGGAGCCGCCCGGGGGCGAACCTGGCCAGCACGTTCCGGTGCCAGCGCCAGTCCCACGCCCCGGGGCCGTAGCGCTCGTACTCCTGGTAGGTGACCTCCACGATCCCGCCGGCCAGCGTCGCGTCACCGGCCCAGTACCAGTGGTTCTTGTCGCGCGGCGGCATGACGGCCTCCGGCTTCGCGGCCGTGCCGTCATGGATGGTGGACAGCCGGCCGTCCCGCTCGACGGCGAAGGAGTTGTTGAGGAAGACCGTCGTACCGCCCTCCTCGACCACCGGGGGCCGCGAGCCGTCGGGGTTGACCCGGCCGAGGAAGGTGTCGGAGAACACCCACAGCTCCCGCCCGCTCGGCAGCCTGAGCGAGTAGGTCCCGTCGGCGCCGGTCCAGTCGTTCAGGCTGCTGTTGTCGTTGCCGTAGGTGGTGAACAGGCTGGTCAGCCGGGTGTTCGTGGTGGCCCCTCTGACCGTGGGCGCGCAGGGTGAGGCGGCCGTGGCGGCCTGCTTCCCCTGCACGGGCGGTACGGGTTTGGGCGGGGCGGCCCAGGCTTGCTGCGGTACGGCCGTGAGGCCGAGCAACGCGATGGCGAGGGGTGCGAGGGCAGTGCGGAATCGCGTCATCACTTGTCCTAGGGGAGGGGGTTCCCTACAGTTCTAGTCATTAGATCACTTACTGTCTAGGCCTGTGTGAGCGAGCGGAAATCCGGGTGACCGCGTGGCGGGCGGCGGTTACCCTGCCAGGATGGGCCACGTTGAAGTAGGACATTTGACATACGTGCTGCCCGATGGGCGGCCCCTGCTCAACGACGTGTCCTTCAGGATCGGCGAAGGCGTCAAGGCGGCGCTCGTCGGGCCCAACGGCGCGGGCAAGACCACGCTCATGCGCCTGATCGCCGGCGACGTGCAGCCGGTGGAGGGCAGCGTGACCAGCTCCGGCGGGCTGGGCGTGATGCGGCAGTTCATCGGCAGCGTGCGCGACGGGAGCAGCGTGCGCGACCTGCTGCTGAGCGTCGCGCCACCCGCCGTGCGGCAGGCGGCCGACCGGCTCGACGCGGCCGAGCTGGCCATGATGGAGCGCGACGACGAGAAGACGCAGATGCGCTACGCGCAGGCCATCAGCGACTACACCGACGCCGGCGGCTACGACATCGAGGTGCTCTGGGACACCTGTACGGTGGCCGCGCTCGGCGTGCCCTTCGACCGGGTGAAATATCGGGACGTGTCGACGCTGTCGGGCGGGGAGCAGAAGCGCCTGGTCCTGGAGGCGCTGCTGCGCGGGCCCGACCAGACGCTGCTGCTGGACGAGCCCGACAACTACCTCGACGTCCCCGGCAAGGAGTGGCTGGAGCAGCAGCTCAAGGAGACGCCCAAGACCGTGCTGCTGGTCAGCCACGACCGCCAGCTCCTGGCGAACGCGGCCGGCCGCATCATCACCGTCGAGTCCGGAAATATCTGGATCCATGGCGGCGGCTTCACCACGTACGCCGCGGCCCGCAAGGCCCGCAACGAGCGCCTCGACGAGCTGCGCAGGCGCTGGGACGAGGAGCACGCCAAGCTCAAGGCCCTGGTCAACATGCTCAAGAACAAGGCGCGATACAACGACGGCATGGCCGCCGCCTACCACGCGGCCCAGACGCGGCTGCGCAAGTTCGAGGAGGCCGGGCCGCCGGAGGTGGCGCCGAGCGACCAGAACATCAAGATGCGCCTGCGCGGCGGCCGCACCGGCAAGCGCGCGGTCATCTGCGAGGGGCTGGAGCTCTCGGGTCTCATGCGGCCGTTCGACCTGGAGGTGTGGTACTCCGAGCGCGTCGCGGTGCTCGGCTCCAACGGCTCGGGCAAGTCCCACTTCCTGCGCCTGCTGGCGGGGGAACAGATCGCCCACGAGGGGGCGGCCAGGCTGGGCGCCCGCGTGGTGCCCGGTCACTTCGCCCAGACCCACGCCCGGCCCGACCTGCTCGGCCGCACCCCGGTCGAGATCGTCATGGCCGAGCACGCCAAGCTGAAGAACGAGGCCATGAAGGCCCTGGCCCGCTACGAGCTGGCCGGGTTGATCGCCGAGCAGCGCTTCGACACGCTGTCCGGCGGGCAGCAGGCGCGCCTGCAGATCCTGCTGCTCGAACTGTCCGGAGCCACGTTGCTGCTGCTCGACGAGCCGACCGACAACCTCGACCTGGCCAGCGCGGAGGCGCTGCAGGCGGGGCTGGACGCGTTCGACGGCACGGTCCTGGCGGTCACCCACGACCGCTGGTTCGCCGCCGACTTCGATCGCTACCTGGTCTTCGGCTCCGACGGCAACGTCTACGAATCCTCCGAACCGGTCTGGGACGAGGCCAGAGTGGTCCGTCAGCGTTAAAGACTTGGTACGGCTGGCGCGTGTCCACTGCCAGCCGTACCCATGCTCGGGTTATCACGGCAAAGTGATCCCGCGTAGCCGAACCGTCAGCCTCCTCGCACTCGGGGCGTTCTGCCTCTCCGGGTGCGCGAGTGAGGAACAGCCCGTACAACAGCTCAAGCCGCTCGCTCTCAAGGAGCAGGTCTCGAATATCGTGAAGTCCGCCGACGGGTACGCCGTCAACTGGGCGGGGGTGCTCAGCAACGCCAACCCGTGGCATTTCGGCGAGCACGTGGTGGCCACGATCGTCGGGCACGACGCCAAGGGCGCCGAGGTGCTCAAGATGGACCAGCCGCTCGACGCCGTGCCGCCGGGCGGGTCGCTGGCCTTCACCGGCCAGGCCAGCGCCACGCAGAAGCCGGCCAAGGTGACGATCCAGTACCGCCCCGCGCAGTGGCGGCCGGCGGCGCGGATCGCCTCGGCCTTCCAGCGGTTCCCGATCTCACGTGTCCAGACTTTGCGCCAGAAAGATGGCTCATACCTTATTACGGGATATGTCGGAAATCCTTATAAAATCTCGGCGACCACGCTCGTCGTGAACGCGTTGCTGCGCGACAAGTCGGGCAAACTGCTCGGTGGCGGCAGCACGTTCGTGGACGAGGTGGAGGCCGGCAGTCCGCCGCGCTTCATTCTCACCGTGACCGGCCTGCCGAAGGGCACCGAGGTGGCCAAGACCGAGATCGCCGCCAGGACCTGGGGATCCACCGGCCGCCCGTACGAGGACCTGGCCCTTTCCGGGGCCGTGCCCATGCACACGGTCAAGCCGACGAGCGAGCCGTTCGTGGTGGATCGGAGCACACAGGTAGTTTCCGAGCACAAGCAGTAAATCGCTTTTATAGCGCGATAGCCCGAATTATCAGCACGGAATTCGGGCGTCCTGCCCGACAAGCGATGCCATCGGCGTGGAACCGGTAGAACTACTAGTTACCGATCCATTACCTTCGGTTACATGAATGACCGCGTCCTGGTCGAAGCACTCCGCGCCCGTGATCCAGGAGCACTGACCGCGCTCTATGACGCGTACGCGGAGAGCGTCTACCGCTACTGCTGGTCCCTGCTCCTGAGCGCCGACAGCGCCCAGGTGGCGCTCCGCGACACGCTGATCGCCGCCGAGGCGCACGCCGGCGCCCTGGCCGACCCCGACCGGCTGGCCGCCTGGCTCTACGCGCTGGCCCGCGTCGAGTGCCTGCGCCGCAGGGCCGCCGCGCCGCCCGGCGCGGCGGAGGCGCTGGCCGAGGCGCCCCCGCTGGACGATCCGGCCGACGCCGACCTGCGCGTCATGGCGTGGAACGCCGTGCAGAGTCTGCCCCTGGCCGAGCGGGAGGCGCTGGAGCTCGTCCACCGGCACGAGCTGCCCGCCGCCGAGCTGTCCCAGGTGCTCGCCCTGCCGCCGCGCCAGGTGGAGCTGCTCCTGGCGGAGGCCCGCGAGCGCCTGCGCGACGCGATCACCGCCGAGATCCTGGCCAGGAAGGGTCCGTACGACTGCCCGCGGCGCGCCCGCATCCTGGCCGGGTTCTCCGGCGAGCTGACCCAGGAGATGCGCGAGCATCTCGTCAGGCACCTTCCGCGCTGCGAGGTCTGCGCGCCGCACCGCGCGCGCGAGATCTCGGCGGCCAAGGTCTACGAGCTGCTGCCCGGGGCCGTCCTGCCCGACTCGCTGCGCATCAGGGTGATGAGCTGCTTCGTCGATCCCGAGCTGCTGCCCTACCGCCGCTATGTCGCCAGGCGCAGCGGTGTGCTGGGCGCCGCCGGGTTTCCCGTTTCCGCGGGCAGGCAGGGCCGGAAGTGGCCTCAGGCGCTGGCGGGCGCGCTGGCGGCGGTCGCGGCCGTGGTGGCGATAGCGGTGATCTTCGATCAGATCGGGAGGGAGAACGGTGGGGTGACAGGTGTCGCGACGGCCGCGTTCCCGGCGACGGGCGAGCCGCCCGGGATCCGATTGCCCTGGCAGGCCGATCCCCAGGACGCGCCGCTGACCGTGGTGCCCATCCTCGACAGCACCTCGACGCAGCCCCTCGGGGTGACCGGGTCGCCGACGCCGGGGCCGCCGGCCGCGGTGCCGTCGTACGTCCAGTCCTCGCCCACCGGCGGCCCGCCCCCCTCGTCACCTCCGCCCGACCCCGGCTCCGATCCCGGGCCCGAGCCGAGCCGGCCGCCGGAGGAGCCCCCGACGAAGGTCCCACCGACCGACGCCCCGCCCGAGGAGCCGCCACCGTCCGGCCCCGGCACGCGGACGCCCTGCCCGACCCCGACGCCCACCCCCACGCCGACTCCCACCCAGACCCCGACCCCGACCGCCACGCCGACGGAGACGGCCACCCCCACGCCCACCGAGGAGCCCTCGGTCACCCCGTCGGAGACGACGAGCTGACGTGAGGAGTCTTTACGTTACGTGAGTGAATGGCCGGGAACTGTGTGCATAGAGTAACCATCCGTGGTCAGGGGGACCTATGCGCGCATTTCGGGCCGGGCTCCTCGTGGGCTGCCTGCTGGTCGCCCTGTGCCCGCCGGTCGAGGCCGAGCCCGGCCCCTCCTCGCGCGACGTCAAGAAGGCCCGCCAGGCCGTCCGCGACCGGTCCCAGGACCTCAGCCGGACGACCGCCGAGCTGGTCACCGCGCAGTCGCGGCTGGACGAGCTGGCCGCCCAGGTGGAGCGGCTGGTCGAGGCGTACAACGGGGAGGTCGTCCGGCTCCGGCAGGCCGAGGAGGCGTACGCGCAGGCCAGGGCACGCCTGACGGCGGCCGACGCCGAGGTGGAGCTGGCCCGGCGGGACGTGGCCCTGCTGGCGGCCGAGAGCTACGGCGGGCTGGGACTGATGAAGCCGGTCGTGGGCATGCTCGTCGACCGGGGCGGCACGGACGGGTTCCTGCACCGGGCGGGCGTGCTCGGCCACCTCAGGGGTGAGCGGTCGGCGATCCTGGGCCGGATGCGCGACGCCCAGGAGGTCGCGGCGATCCTGCGGGCCCAGGCCGAGGGCGCGTACGCGGCTCGGCAGGCGGCCGCCGAGCGCGCCCGGCAGGCCAAGATCGCCGCCGAGACCGCGGTGGCCGCGCAGCGGCGCGACACCAGGGAGCTCACGGCGCGCAAGGAGAGCCTGCAGCGTCAGGTGGACGCGGCCCGCAGCCGCGCGGAGCTGCTGGCCAGGCGGCGCGCGGCGGCCCTGGCCGGGCTGGTGACCGGCGGGTCGACCATGGGCGACGCGGCCGCGAACTGGGCGCTCACCCAGCTCGGCAAGCCGTACGTGTGGGCGGCCGACGGCCCGGAGACCTACGACTGCTCGGGCCTGTCCATGCGGGCATGGGAGAAGGCGGGCGTGCGGCTGGACCACTGGACCGGCACGCAGTGGACCGCCGGCCCGCACGTGCCGCTGGACCAGCTGCGCCGCGGCGACCTGCTCTTCTTCGCCCACACCGGCGACCCATCGACCATCCACCACGTCGGGATCTACGTCGGGCGCGGCCAGATGGTGCACGCTCCGCAGACCGGCGACGTGGTGCGGGTCGCCTCGATCTGGCGCGGGGACCTGGTGGGCGCCACCAGGCCCCGCTGAGGGGGCTCTAGTGGTGCCCCTCCTCCTTGGCCCGCCGGAACGAGCGCTCGATCTCGGCCTCGGCCTCGATGCGGCCGACCCAGTTGGCGCCCTCGACGGACTTGCCGGGCTCGAGGTCCTTGTAGACCTCGAAGAAGTGCTGGATCTCCAGGCGGTCGAACTCCGACACGTGATGGATGTCCTGGATGTGATGCATCCGGGGGTCGGTGGACGGCACGCAGAGCACCTTGTCGTCACCGCCCTTCTCGTCGGTCATGCGGAACATCCCCACCGCCCGGCACGTGATGTAGCAGCCGGGGAACGTCGGCTCCTGCAGCAGCACCAGCGCGTCCAGCGGGTCGCCGTCCTCACCGAGGGTGTGCTCGATGAAGCCGTAGTCGGCGGGGTACTGCGTGGAGGTGAACAGGAGCCGGTCCAGCCTGATCTTCCCGGTCTCGTGGTCCACTTCGTACTTGTTCCGTTGCCCCTTGGGAATCTCAACGACAACGTCGAACTCCACCGCGGTTCCTCCGCTCAGGCCCCCGGGCACCCCCGGCTGGGCGTTAATGTCTCGTAGGCGAACACAGGAGAGAGGGCAGGCGACGTGGCGCGGCGCGACCGGTGGGTGATGCTGACCACTCTCGCCGTGCTCCAGGCCCTGACGATCGTCACCGGCATTTATGCGATGACCACCGAGTTCAGCCTTGGCGTGCTGACGAGCGGGTCTTCACCGACCAAGCCGACGGCGTCACCGGCGGAAGGCACTCCCCCCGTCCCCGTGGTCACCTCCGGACCTGTGCTGGCCCAGCTGTCGGCGAGGTCAGGAGACGGACCTCTCCCGACTAAGGGTACTTTGACGCGGCAGCTCACCAGCGCCCTGGGTGACAAAGCGCTCGGCGGCCGGGTGGGCGCGGTCGTCATCGACACGGTGACCGGCGAGCAGCTCTTCGCCGCCAATCCCGACATGGCGGTCACCCCGGCCTCCACCACCAAGATCGTCACCTGCGCCGCCGCCCTGGCCTCCCTCGGCCCCGACACCCGCCTGTCCACCAGGACCGTCCAGGGCGCCAAGCCGGGCACCGTCGTCCTCGTCGGCGGCGGTGACCCCCTCCTCGCCGGCCCCTCGGCCAAGCCGACCTACCCGAAGCAGGCCGGCCTGGCGACCCTCGCCGCCCGTACCGCCGCCACCCTCAAGTCCCAGGGCGTCCGCAAGGTCACCCTGTCGTACGACACCACGCTGTTCACCGGCACCCCGAAGGCACCCGGCTGGAAGCCCAACTACATCCCCGACGGCGAGGTGGCCCCCGTCTACGCCCTGACCATGGACGAGGGCCGCCAGGACCCCCGCTTCCGCAGCCCGCGCGTGCCCAACCCGCCCCAATACGCCGCCGCCGCCTTCGCCAAGCTCCTCGCGAAGCAGGGCATCTCGGTCGCGAAGTCCGTACGCCCGGCCAAGGCCCCGGCCAACGCCCCCGAACTGGGCAAGGTGGACTCGGCCCCCCTCTACTCCCTCGTCGAGCACACCCTCACCCGCAGCGACAACGACCTCGCCGAGGCCCTGATGCGGCACGTCGCGCTCAAGGAGGGCCAGCCGGCGTCCTTCGCGGGCGGCGCCAAGGCCGTGGTCGCCGTGCTCCAGCGCCTCGGCGTGGCCCAGAACGTCTCCCTCGACGACGGCAGCGGCCTGTCCATCCGCAACCGCATCAGCCCGAACGCCCTGGCCAAGGCCCTCGCCCTGGCCGGCTCCGCGAGCCACCCCGACCTGCACGCCATCGCCTCCGGCATGCCGATCGCGGGCTTCACCGGCACGCTGGGCAACGGCCGCCGGTTCACGGGGAAGGACAGCAAGGGCCAGGTGGGCCTCGTACGCGCCAAGACCGGCACGCTCAACAACATCAACACGCTGGCGGGGATGGCGACGACCAAGGACGGGCGGCTGGTCACGTTCGCGTTCATGGCCGACCAGGTGCCGGTGAACGCCGAGCCCGTACTCGACCGGCTGGCGGCGACCGTCGCACGTTCGTGACGGCGGTCCTTCGCAGCGTCGAGGAGAACCACGTACGGTGGACGTTATGCAGGTGATCGACTGGGATCTGGCCGTCACGACCGGCACGCGCCTGGTGCGCCCCGGTCCTCAGGTGAGCCGGGAGGAGGCCAGGCAGGCCGTCACCGAGCTCCGCACCCTGTCACGTGAGGCCGAGGGCCACGTGCGCGAGTTCACCAAGATCCACACAGAGACCGCGCCGCAGCCCGCGACCATCGTGGACCGGCCCGGCTGGATCAAGGCGAACGTCGAGGGCTTCCGCGTGGTGCTCGAACCGCTGACGCAGCGCATGAGCAACGGCTCCAACGCGCCGCCGGCGATCGTCACGGCCGTCGGCTCCCGCATCACGGGCGTCGAGGTCGGGGCCGTGCTGGCCTTCCTCGCCTCGCGCGTCCTCGGACAGTACGAGCTGTTCCTCCCGCCCGACCCCACGGGCCAGGAGGCCGCCGGCCGCCTGACGCTCGTCGCCCCCAACATCGTCCACGCCGAGCGTGAGATGAACGTCAACCCGCACGACTTCCGCCTGTGGGTCTGCCTCCACGAGGAGACGCACCGGGTGCAGTTCACCGGTGTGACCTGGCTGCGCGAATACGTGCGCTCGCAGATGACCGAGTTCCTGCTCGCCTCCGACCTCGACCTGCCCACACTCCTCGAACGCCTGCGCAACGCCGCCGACACGGTGGCCGACGTGGTGCGCGGCGGGGAGGGCAACCTCATCGACGCCATCCAGTCGCCCGGCCAGAAGGAGATCCTCGACCGCCTGACCGCCGTGATGACCCTCGTGGAAGGCCACGGGGACTACGTCATGGACGCGGTGGGGCCCTCGGTGGTGCCCTCGGTGGCCGACATCCGCGCCAAGTTCGCCCAGCGCCGCGAGGGCGGCTCCCGCCTGGACCGCACGGTGCGGCGGCTGCTGGGGATCGAGGTCAAGATGAAGCAGTACGCGGAGGGCTCGGCCTTCGTCCGCAAGGTGGTCGGCCAGGTGGGGATGGACGGCTTCAACAAGGTCTGGACGTCCCCGGAAACCCTCCCGACGACCCCGGAGATCGCCGACCCGGACGCCTGGATCAGCCGCGTGATCGGCACCCCGGCCCTTCCGGCCTGACCCACCCGCCCATCGCCCGCCGACCGCTCCGGCCTGACCACCGCTCGCCGGCAAGCCGCGCCGCATACGCCGCGTCGGCGGGTCGGCGCGGTGGAGCTGCGTGCCCGTTCCCGGCCCCCAGCCGGGCGTAAAGGCGGGCCGGGCCGCGCAAGCAGCCCCGCAGGGCTTGCGTCGGCGGGTGGCCGTACGGCGGGCCCGGCGCCCGTTCACGGTGCCCGGCCACTCGGGCAGTCCGTGTGCGCCGTAGCCGGTTCGCCGCCACCGCTGCGCCCACTTCGGCCAGCAGGTCATGCGGTGCACCCGCAACCCGCTCCCGCACAGCGCCGCGTCGGCGGGTGGCGGTGCGGCGGAGCCCGGCGCCCGTTCATGGTGCCCAGCGGGGCGTATTGGCGAGTGGGGCGCGCGTGGGCAGCGCCGGCGGGCGCCCGTTCCCGGTGGCCGGTCGTCCAGGGGCGTGTGGGTGGCGCGATGGTGGGCGGGGAGCCGGGACAATGGCAGCCGTGGGCCCACAACCAGCCGTAGCCGACGTCCGCAGGGCAGTGCGTGAGGCGCTGGCCGACGTACGGCAAGGCGCGCTGATCCTCGCCGCGTGCAGCGGCGGAGCCGACTCCCTGGCCCTGGCCGCCGCCCTCGCGTTCGTCGCCCCCCGCATGCACCTGCGCGCCGGCCTGCTCACCGTCGACCACCAGCTCCAGCCCGGCTCCGCCGAACGCGCCAGAACGGTGGCGGACCTGGCCCGCGACCGGCTGGGCCTGACCCCGGCCGAGGTGCTCACCGTGACAGTGGGTACGGCGGGCGGCCCCGAGGCGGCGGCCAGGGAGGCCCGGTACGCGGCCCTCGCGGAAGCCGCCGACCGCCTGGGAGCGGAGGCCGTGCTGCTCGGCCACACCAGGGACGACCAGGCCGAGACGGTCCTCCTGGGCCTGGCCAGGGGCAGCGGACCCCGTTCGCTGTCCGGCATGGCCGCCAGGACCGGCCGTTACCGCCGCCCCCTGCTCCACCTCCCCAGATCCACCACGGTCGCCGCCTGCCGGGCCCTGGGCCTCGACCCCTGGGACGACCCGCACAACGAGGACCCCCGCTACACGAGGGTCCGCGTCCGCCGGAAGGTGCTGCCCGTGCTGGAGGCGGAGCTCGGTCCGGGGGTGGCCGAGGCGCTCGCCAGGACCGCCGGGATGGCGCGCGAGGACGCGGACGCGCTCGATCAATGGGCCGAGACGGCGTACCAGAATTGCGCTCTTAGCGATATCGGCGTGTCGATAAAGCTCGCGGTGGCGGAGTTGGAGAAGCTGCCCGATGCCGTCAGGCGAAGGGTGTTGCGGAAGGCGGCACTCGCCGCGGGAGCCCCGTCCGGGGCTCTGTCCGCCACCCATGTGCTCGCCGTGGACCGGCTGATCACGCGCTGGCGCGGGCAGAAGGCCGTGGACCTGCCCGGGGGTCTGTCCGCCGCACGGCGGTATGGCACCCTGATATTCGCCATCAGTCCCATCCCGTAAGGAACCACAGGTGGACGCTGCCGACATGGGCAATGACCTGGAAAAGGTCCTCATTCCCGAGGACGAGCTCCAGGCGAAGATCAAAGAGCTTGCCGGGCGGATCGACGAGGATTACGCGGGTCAGGACGTCCTGCTCGTGGGCGTGTTGAAGGGCGCCGTCATGGTGATGGCCGACCTGGCCAGAGCGTTGCACGTCCCGGTGCAGATGGACTGGATGGCGGTGTCGTCGTACGGTGCGGGCACCAAGTCCTCCGGCGTCGTACGCGTGCTGAAAGACCTCGACACCGACATCTTGAACCGTCATGTGCTGATCGTCGAGGACATCATCGACTCGGGCCTGACCCTGCACTGGCTGCTGGAAAACCTGAAGTCGCGCAATCCGGCCTCGTTGGAGATCTGCGCCGCGCTGCGCAAACCCGATGCCGTGAAGGTGCCGATCGACGTCAAATATGTGGGCTTCGACATTCCCAACGAGTTCGTCATCGGTTATGGGCTCGACTACGCCGAGAGATACCGGAACCTGCCGTTCATCGGAACTCTGGCACCACACGTTTATAAGTAGCACTCTCCGCCATGGCCGGGAACATCGCGCAACGTGACGTACGTTGATAGGGCAAGACCGGTGTAGCGGCGGGTCCCTCCGTGCGCTCTGCCGGTGTACCTTCAGACTCCGGAAGGGTGACCGTGCGTCCCCTTCGGGTAGTCAGAAGTCGCGGTGTCGGATGCCGCGGCCCCGGGCATGCCCGGGGTTCCAGGCCATGGTCAGGAAGGGACGGGCCCGCAAGGGGTTCCGCATCGGATGGATCTCAAGCGATTTACACGTGGGCCACTGCTGTGGATCCTGGGCATCGTCGTGCTGCTCCTGCTCGTCACCCAGCTCTGGAGTGGCGGCGGTAGTTTCAAGCAGGCGGACACGTCCACGGTTCTTCAGCAGATTCGCGCCGGAAACGTCAGCAACGCCAAGATCGTCGACAAGGACCAGCGCATCGAGCTGACGTTGAACAGCCCGATCGTGGTCAAGCAGGGCGACACCCCGACCAAACTCATCCAGTCCTACTGGGTCACCGGTTATGGCGCCAAGCTGACCGACGAGCTGGAAGCTCAGGTCGCCGCGAAGAAGACCAAGAGCTTCACCACCGACGTGCCGCAGGAAAACTTCCTCGTCAGCATCCTGGTGAGCTTCCTGCCGATCGTCATCATCGTGCTGATCTTCCTGTTCGTCATGAACCAGATGCAGGGCGGCGGCTCGCGGGTGATGAACTTCGGGAAGTCGAAGGCCAAACTCATCACCAAGGACACCCCCAAGACCACGTTCGCCGACGTCGCGGGTGCCGACGAGGCCATCGAGGAGCTCCAGGAGATCAAGGAGTTCCTGCAGGCCCCGGCCAAGTTCCAGGCGATCGGCGCCAAGATCCCCAAGGGCGTGCTCCTGTACGGCCCGCCCGGCACCGGTAAGACGCTGCTGGCCCGCGCCGTCGCCGGCGAGGCCGGTGTGCCGTTCTACTCGATCTCCGGCTCCGACTTCGTCGAGATGTTCGTCGGTGTCGGCGCCTCGCGTGTTCGCGACCTGTTCGAGCAGGCGAAGGCCAACGCCCCGGCGATCATCTTCATCGACGAGATCGACGCCGTCGGCCGCCACCGCGGCGCCGGCCTGGGCGGCGGTCACGACGAGCGCGAGCAGACGCTCAACCAGCTGCTCGTCGAGATGGACGGCTTCGACGTCAAGGGTGGCGTGATCCTCATCGCCGCCACCAACCGGCCCGACATCCTCGACCCGGCGCTGCTGCGTCCCGGCCGGTTCGACCGGCAGGTCACCGTCGACCGCCCCGACCTCGAGGGCCGCAAGGGCATCCTCAAGGTCCACGGCCGCGGCAAGCCGTTCGCGCCCGACGTCGACCTCGACGTCATCGCGCGCCGCACCCCCGGGTTCACCGGCGCCGACCTGGCCAACGTGATCAACGAGGCGGCCCTGCTCACCGCGCGGGCCGACCAGAAGCTGATCTCGATGGACGTCCTCGAGGAGTCGATCGACCGTGTCATGGCAGGGCCCGAGCGCAAGACGCGGGTCATGTCCGACAAGGAAAAGAAGATGATCGCCTACCACGAGGGCGGTCACGCGCTGGTGGCGCACGCGCTGCCCAACTCCGACCCGGTGCACAAGATCACGATCCTGTCCCGCGGCCGCGCGCTCGGCTACACGATGACGCTGCCGATGGAGGACAAGTTCCTGGCCACCCGGTCGGAGATGATGGACCAGCTCGCGATGCTGCTCGGCGGCCGCGCGGCGGAGGAGCTCGTCTTCCACGAGCCCACCACCGGCGCCTCCAACGACATCGAGAAGGCCACGGCCGTCGCCCGCCGGATGGTCACCGAATACGGCATGAGCGAGCAGCTCGGCGCCCGTAAGTTCGGCACCGGCCAGGCCGAGGTCTTCCTGGGCCGCGAGATGGGCCACGAGCGCGACTACTCCGAGAAGATCGCCTCCACGATCGACGAGGAGGTCCGCCGGATGATCGAGACGGCGCACGACCAGGCGTGGGACATCCTGGTCGAATACCGCGACGTGCTCGACAACCTGGTGCTGCAGCTCATGGAGAAGGAGACCCTCTCCCGCGACATGGTGCTGCAGATCTTCGCGCCGGTGGTCGTGAAGGAGCACCGTCCGTCCTACGCGGGCTACGGGAAGCGGCTCCCGTCCGACCGCCCGCCGATCCTGACCCCGAAGGAGCAGTCGGCCAACGGCTCGCTCACCACGGGGCACCAGGACGCCCTGCCGTCAGGGGACAGTGCGTGACGCAGGACCACGTCGACCTGGGGCGGATCGAGAAGGCCGTTCGCGAGATCCTCTACGCCATCGGCGAGGATCCCGATCGCGACGGCCTGCTCGAGACCCCGTCCCGGGTCGCCCGCGCCATGGCCGAGCAGTATTCGGGGCTCGGCCAGACGCCCGAAGAGGTGCTCAACAAGGTCTTCGACGTCGACCACGACGAGATGGTGCTCGTCCGTGACATCGAGGTCTACTCGACCTGCGAGCACCACCTCGTTCCGTTCCACGGGCTGGCCCACGTGGGCTACATCCCCAACGAGAAGGGCCAGGTCACGGGCCTGTCGAAGCTGGCTCGCCTGGTCGACGTGTTCGCCCGCCGGCCCCAGGTCCAGGAGCGCATGACCTCCCAGATCGCCGACTCGCTGATGCGGGTGCTGGAGCCGCGCGGGGTCATCGTGGTGGTCGAGGCCGAGCACCTGTGCATGACGATGCGTGGCGTGCGCAAGCCGGGCGCCAAGACCGTCACCTCGGCCGTCCGCGGCAGCTTCCGCACCAGTGACAGCACCCGATCCGAGGCCATGGCGCTCATCCTGGGCCGCTGAAGACCGAACGGGGTACCCACGATGTCACCAGGTGTGGGGAAGCGCCTAGGCTTGGCCCATGACTAGCGTGCCCATCAGCGTGCCGGGAGGTGCGGAGCGGTGCCTCGTCATGGGTGTGGTCAATGTGACGCCCGATTCGTTCTCCGACGGCGGCATGTGGTTCGACGAGGCGGCCGCCATCCGGCACGGCCTTGACCTGGTCCAGGAGGGCGCCGACATCGTCGACGTGGGTGGCGAGTCCACCCGCCCGGGTGCCGCCCGGGTGCCCCTGGAGGAAGAGCTGGCCAGGGTCGTCCCGGTGATCAGGGCGCTGCGCGCCGAGGGAGTTCCGGTCAGCGTCGACACGATGCGGGCCGAGGTCGCCAGGGCCGCGGTCGAGGCGGGCGCGCAGCTCGTCAACGACGTGAGCGGCGGGCTGGCGGACCCGGAGATGGCGCGCGTGGTGGCCGCGACCGGAGTCGCCTACGTGGTGATGCACTGGCGCGGTCACAGTCATGACATGGACACCCGCGCCGTCTACACCGACGTGGTCACGGAGGTGCGCGAGGAGCTGAGCAAGCGCGTCGATCTGGTGCTGGCCGAGGGCGTCACGGAGGAGCAGATCGTGCTCGACCCGGGCCTCGGCTTCGCCAAGAACGCCGAGCACAACTGGGCGCTGCTGGCCGGGATCCCGCGGCTGGCCGAGCTGGGCTACCCGCTGCTCATCGGGGCGTCGCGCAAGCGATTCCTGGGGCGGCTGCTGGCGGCTCCCGACGGCACGCCCCGGCCGTTCAGTCGCAGCGACGACGCCACGCTGGCCGTGACCGCGCTGGCCGCGCACGCGGGCGCCTGGTGCGTACGCGTGCACGAGGTAGGTCCCAATGCCGATGCCGTGCGCGTGGCCGCCGCATGGAAGAGAGCCGGAGCCAACACATGAGCGTCGACACCGCCGCCATCGAGACGGTCAACCAGGAGTTCTACGCCGCGATCGAGAGCGCCGATCTCGACAAGATGACCGAGATCTGGGCCGAAGACTCCACCGACGACCAGGTGAGCTGCGTGCACCCGGGCTGGACCCTGCTGACGGGCCGCTCGGAGGTGCTGCGGTCGTGGGCCCTGATCATGGCGAACACCACCTACATCCAGTTCGTGCTGACCGACGTCAACACGACCGTGCTGGGTGACGTCGCCGTCCTCACCTGCGTGGAGAACATCCTGACCGCCGGGGAGGAGGGTGAGGCCAGCTTCGCCGCGGGCAAGGTGGTGGCGAGCAACGTCTACATCCGCACCTCGCAGGGCTGGCGGTTGTGGATGCACCACGGCTCGCCGGTGCTCCAGGGAGACGACGACGAGGAGGAGGAAGGCGAGCTTGAGCGCTGATCGCATCGCTCTCAAGGGCCTGCGGGCCCGGGGGAGGCACGGCGTGCTCGCTGCCGAGCGGGAGCTCGGGCAGGAGTTCGTGGTGGACGCGACGCTGTTCCTCGACACCGCGCCGGCGGCGGCCGGCGACGACCTCACCAAGACCGTCCACTACGGGGAGCTGGCGCAGGCGCTGGTCGCGGTGGTGGAGGGCGAGCCGGTCGAGCTGATCGAGACGCTCGCGCAGCGCCTGGCCGACGTGTGCCTGGCCGGAGAGCTGGTGCACAAGGTGGAAGTCAGCGTGCACAAACCGGCGGCGCCGATCCCGCTGCCGTTCGACGACGTGATCGTGACCATCGAGCGGAGCCGCGCATGAAGGTCGTGCTCTCTCTCGGCAGCAACCTGGGACACCGGTTCCAGACGTTGCAGGGTGCCGTGGACACGCTGTTCGACGCCCCCGGGCTGGAGTTCGTCAAGGCGTCGCCCGTCTACGAGACCGACCCCGTCGGGGGGCCCGGCGGGCAGCGCCCGTACCTCAACGCGATCGTGATCGCGGAGACCACGCTGGAGCCGCGCACGTTGCTGGAGCGGGCGCAGGGCGTGGAGAACGCCTTCGGCCGCGTACGCGCGGAGCGCTGGGGGCCGCGCACGCTCGACCTCGACCTGATCGTCGTGGGCGAGACCGTCTGCCACGACCCCGACCTCACGTTGCCGCACCCGCGGGCACACGAGCGCGCGTTCGTGCTCGTGCCCTGGTCGAAGGCCGACCCCGAGGGCCGGCTGCCCGGCCACGGCCTGGTGGCGGAGCTGCTGGAGGGGGTCGACAGGCAAGGTGTACGCCTGCGCGAAGACCTGAAGCTGCAGAGGCCCGATTGAAGCTGAAGCCCACCCACCCCGGCCACCTGGTCGGCATCGTCGTCGTCGTGGCCCTGCTCACGATGGCGGCGATCAGCCCGTTCTACTCCGAGCTGCCCCTCATGCCGTGGACCGCGATCCCCACGGTGCTGCTGCTGGCCCTGGGCGAGGGCTACACCGCCTGGGCGACCAAGGCCAGGATCGACCGGAAGCCGGGCACCAAGCCGGTGGAGCCGCTGGCCGTGGCCCGGCTGGCGGCGCTGGCGAAGGCGTCGGCGTACGCGGGGGCGGTGTTCGGCGGCGTGTTCGCCGGGTTCGCCCTCTACACGGTCCGGATCCTCGACCGCGACACGCCCAGGGGCGAGTTCTTCGTCGCGACGGCGTCGTTCGTGTCCTGTGTCGTGCTGATCTGCGCCGCCCTCTACCTGGAGCACGCCTGCCGCATCCCCAAGGAGCCGGACGACCAGAAGCGGGACTAGTTGTGCTCGCCCAGCCCTTCGACGGCCGGGCGGGCGCCGGCGGTCAGCCGGTCGTGCCACATCTCGCGCTGGAGCAGGCGCAATGCGCGGCGCAGGACGTCGCTGGGCCGCTCACCTTCCCGCAGGGCGGCGCGGATGATCCGCTCGTCTTCGGCGTTGGCCCGGAAGGCGATGTCAGCCATGCTCTGAGCTTATGGATCCGCCGACACCCTTGTCCCGCATTTGCCTGACCGGGGTGCGGCGGCGGCCGAAGAGGTATATGACCGGGGCCGTGCAGATGAGGGGCCCGATGATGGCGATCGGCCGCTCCAGCCACCACACCAGGTCCGGCGGGATCTGGTCGCCGAGGGTGCCGAACAACCACCACGACAGCCCCAGCGAGATGGCCATCCCGGTGGTGTGGAACAGGAACAGCGGCAGCGAGTACCGGTTGATGAAGTCGTTGACCCGCTGCCAGCTCGGCCGCTCCAGCACGCGTTCCATGGCCGGCCGCAGCACCTCGACCAGCCCGATCTGGAACAGCAGCAGCGCCACGATCACGAACGTGGGCGGCGCCATGTTCGACCATTTGTCACCCGGCACGCCCACCATGGAGCCGGGGTAGATGCCCGAGTAGACCAGCCCGAACAGCGCGAACAGCCCCGTCCACAGCAGGGCCACGTCATAGCGCCTGGGCAGGACCACCACCCGGTCATAGAAGAACCCGGCCTGGTGCGCCAGCCCCCAGACGATGACCATGTTGAGCCAGCCCACCCCGTCGATCCCGTACCGGAAGCGCAGCACGTCCACCACCAGCGCCGCGCCGCCGAGCCAGATCAGGGTCAGCACGTCGTAGCGCCGGTGCAGCCAGAGCGAGACCGGCAGCAGCGCGATGAGCACCAGGTAGACGCCGAGGAACCACAGCGGGCTGAGCACCAGCAGCACCACCCGCCACATCCAGTCCACCCCGAACGTGTACGTCACCACCGCCCCGATGACGACCCACACCCCGGACAGGAACAGCGCCGGTAAGGCGAGCGCGCGGATGCGCCGCCAGACGAACGAGCCGATGCCCACGCCGCGCGTCTGGGCCCGGCGCCAGGACAGCAGGTGGACGTGCCCGCCGACGTAGAAGAACAGCGGCAGCACCTGCAGCAGCCAGGTGAGGATCCACAGTCCTGAGGTGAAGCCCAGCGGGCTGGTGGGCTCGGGCCCGTGCGGCTTCCACTGCAGGATGGTGAACGCCCAGTGCCACACCACCACGACGATCAGGCTGAGCGCCCGCAGCCAGTCGACGTATTTGTCGCGGTCAGTGGCGTCGGCGGCCTTCACTTGTCGATGTCACCCACCACGAAGAACATGGAGCCGAGAATCGCCACCATGTCGGCCACGAGGTGACCGGGCAGCATCTCGCGCAGCACCTGGATGTTGCTGTAGGAGGCCGAGCGCAGCTTGAGCCGCCACGGCGTCTTGTCCCCCTTGGAGACCAGGTAGTAGCCGTTGATGCCGAGCGGGTTCTCCGTCCACGCGTACGTGTGCCCCTCCGGCACCTTGAGCACCTTCGGCAGCCGCTGGTTGATCGGCCCGGGCGGCAGCGAGCGCAGCCGCTCGACGCACGCCTCGGCCAGGTCGAGCGAGACCTTGAGCTGTTCGAGCAGGACCTCGAACCGGGCGTGGCAGTCGCCCCCGCTCCGGGTGACGACCTTCACCGGCAGCTCGGGGTAGGCCAGGTACGGCTCGTCGCGGCGCAGGTCGAAGTCGACCCCGGAGGCGCGGGAGACGGGGCCGCTGACGCCGTACTGCATGATCTGCTCCCGGGTCAGCACCCCCACCCCCTTGGTCCGGGCGACGAAGATCTCGTTGTGCAGGATGAGGTTCTCGATGTCGGGCACGCGGCGCCGGGTCTCCGCGACGGCCTCGGCCACCCGGTCGAGCCAGCCGAGCGGCAGGTCCTCCTTGAGCCCGCCGACCCGGTTGAACATGTAGTGCATGCGCCCGCCGGAGATCTCCTCCATGACGGCCTGGATGCGCTCGCGTTCATTGAAGGAGTAGAACAGCGGCGTCATCGCGCCCAGCTCGAGAGGGTAGGAGCCGAGGAACATCAGGTGGTTGAGCACCCGGTTGAGCTCGGCCAGCAGCGTGCGCGCCCACACAGCCCTGACCGGCGGCTCCATGCCCAGCAGGCGTTCGGCGGCGAGCACCACGCCGAGCTCGTTGGCGAAGCCCGACAGCCAGTCGTGCCGGTTGGCCAGCATGATGATCTGACGGTAGTCGCGCACCTCGAACAGCTTCTCCGCGCCCCGGTGCATGTAGCCGATGATCGGCTCGGCGGTGGCGATGCGCTCGCCGTCGAGCGTCAGCCGGAGCCTGAGCACCCCGTGCGTGGACGGGTGCTGAGGGCCGATGTTGAGAATCATGTCCTCGGTGGCCAGCTCTTTCGCGCCCGCGCCGATTCCGACCACACGTTCCGTCATACGGCCATGCTGCCACCGTCGCCGCTGGTGATCCAGCAGGGGGGTTGGTCAAGACATGGCATGGAAATGCATCCCGAAGCCGGACATGGGGAGGAATATCGGGAACGGGGGGAGAAATCACCATGAAGAGAGTTCTTTTTGATGTGGCGGCACTGATCGCGCGAATCGCCACCGGCGTGATCTTCGTGGCCCACGGGTGGCAGAAGTGGGCAAGCGGCCACGGCGCCACCACGCAGGGCTTCAGGGACATGCAGATCCCGATGCCCGAGCTGGCCGCCGGGTACGCGATGTTCGTCGAGACCGTGGGCGGCATCCTGCTGATCCTCGGCCTGCTGGTGCGCCCGGTGGCGCTGCTGCTGCTGCTCAACATGCTCGGCGCGATCGCGTTCGTGCACGGGGGCAAGGGCATCCTGACCGAGGGCGGCGGCTGGGAGCTGCCGGGGGCACTGGGCGCGCTGTGCCTGCTGTTCCTGGCGCTGGGCGGCGGCCGGATCGGGCTGGACGGCATCTTCAACGCGATGTTCCGCCGGCGCTCGGAGCGGCGCGCGGCCGAGGACGACCTCGCCGCCTACACCCCGGGCAGGACCACGGGCACGACGCCCACCGGCCACGCCGGCGGGCCCACGACGCCCGCGGAGACGACTCGGGAGCAGCCGGACGTGCCCAGGCAGCCGGCCGCACCCACCTCCGGCAGGCTCAACGACGAGGACATGAGGGACATCGACGCCCTGGTCTCGGACGAGCCGCCGCAGCACCGCAAGCCGCCGAACCGCTGAGCGTCAGCGGGTGACCAGGTCGCGCACCGCCTCGATCAGCCGGTCCACGTGCTCCTGCGTGCTGCCGATGCCGATCGAGGCCCGCACCGCGGAGGCCGTGTCGTCCTCACACCCGCCATCGGCCGTACCCAGCAAATGCCGGACGAAAGGATGCGCGCAGAACTTGCCGTCGCGCACCCCGATGCCGTACTCGCTGGACAGCACCTCGGCCACCTCACGGGCCGAGTAGCCGGCCACGGTGAACGACACGATGCCGACCCGCGGGTGATCGTCCCCCCACAGCGACAACTCCCGCACGCCGTCGATCGCGGCCAGCCCCGAGCGCAGCCGGGCGATCAGCCGCTCCTCCTCGCGCACCAGGGCCGTCCAGCCGGTGGCGGTCAGCGCGTCGCAGGCGGCGGCCAGGGCGATGGCGCCCAGCACGTTCGGGGTGCCCGCCTCGTGGCGCGGCTCCGGGTCGTCGTGCCACTCGGCGCTCTCCCCGACCGAGCGCACCGCACCCCCGCCCTTGAGGTACGGCTCCCCCTCGGCCAGCCAGTCCCGCCGCCCGACCAGCACGCCGGCACCGAAGGGCGCGTACAGCTTGTGCCCCGAGAAGGCCACGTAGTCCAGGTCGAGCGCGGTGAGGTTGAGCCGCCGGTGCGGCACCAGCTGAGCCGCGTCCACCAGGATGCGGGCCCCGTGGCGGTGCGCGATGTGGGCCAGGGCGGCGATCGGCCACAGCTCGCCGGTGACGTTCGAGGCGGCGGTGACCACGAGCAGCTTCGGCCCGTCGATCCCGGCCAGCGCCTCGTCGGCGGCGCGCACGGCCTCGCCGGGGAAGGCGGGCGGCGCCAGCCGTACGGACCGCTGCCAGGGCAGCAGCGAGGCGTGGTGCTCGGTGTCGAAGACCACGGTGGTGGTCCCGGCGGGCAGGCAGCCGGCCAGCAGGTTCGTGGCGTCGGTGGTGTTGCGGGTGAAGATCACGGCGTCGTCCGGGCGGGCGCCCACGAACGCCCTGACCGTGTGGCGGGCCTGCTCGTACCTCGCGGTGGTGAGCTGCGAGGCGTAGCCGGCGCCGCGGTGGACGCTGGAGTAGGCCGGGAGCGCGGCGGCGACGGCGGCGCTGACCGGCTCCAGACAGGGGGCGCTGGCGGCGTAGTCCAGGTTGGCGTACCCCACCAGCCGGCCGCCCTTGACCGGCACCTCGAGGTCGGCGCCGAGCACGGCGGGGATGGCCCGGCCGGTGGCGGCCGGGGGAGCCGTCGTCCCGGCGGCAGGGGTGGAGCTGAAGATCGTCAGAGTGGACACGGCGAACCTCCTCAGGGTCGTCGGACCCCTGGGAGCAGCCACGGAGCCCGCGCTTGCCCGCCACACCTCGTGACGGACCAGGTCTTCACCCGGGGCACCCCGCCGCGGACGCGAGGGTTGCCGGCCAGCTAGCCGGGGCTTGTCGCTGGCACTCATGACCTACGTTCGGCACTATAACCGACACCAGGGTAGGAATCGCAAGCCGCGAACTAATCCGGCCCCTGACTCGTTGCTACCGGAAACCCCCGTCAGCCATGAGTCATGGAGGTACGCAGATGCTGGAATGGGTGGCCGACCCACAGATCTGGATCGGCTTCTTCACCCTGGTCGCCCTGGAGATCGTGCTGGGGATCGACAACATCATCTTCATCTCCATCCTGGCCGGGAAACTCCCACCGGAACAACGGGACCGGGCCCGCGTGCTCGGTCTGGCCGCGGCCCTGATCAGCCGCCTGCTCCTGCTGCTCGGCCTGTCATGGGTGGTCCAGCTCACCGAGCCGCTGTTCACGGTCCTCGGCCAGGAGATATCGGGACGCGATCTGATCCTGCTGCTCGGCGGCCTGTTCCTGCTGGGCAAGAGCGTCACCGAGATCCACCACAGCATGGAGCCCGGGCCCGGCAAGGACGGCAAGCAGGCCGCCGCCATCTCCTTCACCTCGGTGATCGTGCAGATCATGATCCTGGACGTCGTGTTCTCGCTGGACTCCGTCATCACCGCCGTCGGCATGGTGGACGAGCTCGGCGTGATGATCGCGGCCGTCGTGGTGGCGGTGCTGGTGATGTTGTTCGCCTCCGGGCCCATCAGCCGGTTCGTGGACGCGCACCCGAGCATCAAGATGCTGGCGCTGGCGTTCCTGGTGCTGATCGGCGTGGTGCTCGTCGCCGAGGGCCTCGACCAGCACATCCCCAAGGGTTACATCTACTTCGCGATGGCGTTCTCGGTCATCGTGGAGCTGCTCAACATCCGGATGCGCGGCAGGCATGCGAAGCAGGAGGACCCCGCTCCTAAGATGCAATAGTGGGCTTTGATCCTTGGAATCCGGATTTTGTCGCTTACCCGTACCGGGTCTATGACCAGCTGAGACGCGAGGCGCCCGTCAGCTACTTCGAGCCGACGGGCCAGTGGCTCATCGCGCGGCACGCCGACGTGAACACGCTGCTCAGAGACCGCCGGCTGGGCCGCTCCTACCTGCACGTGGCCACCCACGAGGAGTTCGGCAGGGAGCCGGAGCCGGAGTTCCAGGAGCCGTTCTGGCGGGTGATCAGGGCGGGCATGCTCGACGTGGAGCCGCCGGTGCACACCAGGTTGCGCCGGCTGGTCTCCAGGGCGTTCACGCCGCGCATGGTCGAGTCGCTGCGCCCCCGGGTCCGGGCCATCGCCGGGAGCCTGGTGGACGCGTACGTGGACAAGGGCGGCGGCGACCTGATCGCCGAGGTCGCCGAGCCGCTCCCGGTCACCGTGATCGCGGAGATGCTCGGCATCCCCGACCGGGACCGCCACCTGCTGCGCCCCTGGTCGGCTGACATCTGCGGCATGTACGAGCTCAACCCCGCCCCCGAGGCCCAGCACACCGCGGTATGCGCGGCGTCGGAGTTCGCCGGCTACCTCAAGTCCCTGGCCGCCGAGCGCCGGGCCGACCCCGGCGAGGACCTCATCAGCGCCCTCACCCAGATCGACGAGCTGACCGACGACGAACTGGTCGGCACCTGCGTCCTGCTGCTCAACGCCGGCCACGAGGCCACCGTGAACGTGACGGGCAACGGCTGGTGGTCGCTGTTCCGGAACCCCGGCGAGCTGGCCCGGCTGCGCGAGGACCGCTCGCTGCTGCCCACGGCCGTCGAGGAGCTGATGCGCTGGGACACGCCGCTGCAGATGTTCGAGCGCTGGGTGCTGGAGGACATCGAGGTCCACGGCGTACGGATCCCGCGCGGCTCGGAGGTGGCGCTGCTGTTCGGCTCGGCCAACCGGGACCCGGCGGTGTTCGAGGACCCGGACCGGCTCGACGTGGGCCGCGCCGACAACCCGCACATCTCCTTCGGCGCCGGGATCCACTTCTGCCTGGGCGCGCCGCTGGCCCGCATCGAGCTGGTCGAGTCGTTCGGCGCGCTGCTGGACCGGGCGCCCAAGCTGGAGCTGCGGCAGGAGCCGGCCTGGAAGCCCGGCTACATCATCCGCGGACTCGAATCCCTGAAGCTCAGCGTCACCGCCTGAAGCAGGGCTCAGCGTCACCGCCTGAAGCAGGGCTCAGCGTCGCTGGCTGAGCCAGCCGAAGCCGCCGAGCCCCGACGCGTCGATCAGCTCGCCCTCCTCCGAGGCCCTCGCCAGGGCCCGGAGGTAGCCGCGCGGATCGGCGCGGGCCAGGTCGAGCGGCGGACGCGTGCCGGTGAGCCCCAGGTCCCGCAGCGCCGCGCGCTGTGTGGACAAGGTTGTGGATATCGCGCCGGCCCGCCGCCCGGCCTCCGCGCACGCGTCGAGCGCGACGTGAGCCGTGATGTCGCAGGTCCCGTCGGGTACGGGGGCGACGACCGCCCCGTCGCGGTATCCGGTCAGCGTTCCGTGCAGCGGCCGGTTGTCCACAGGGTGTGCATAATCGATGGCGATCGCCCGGCCGCTGGTGAGGCGGACGAGGACCGAGGCCCACGCCTCGTCACGCGGGCGGCCGATCTCCGCGCGCGCCCCCACGCGGGTCAGCGGCCACCACCGCTCGAGCCAGGCGCGGTCGGCCGGCCGCAGCGGCCCGCCGAGCCGCTCCTCGCCCGTGTGCACGTTGACCATGACGAGCCGCGGCCCGTCGGGAGTCTGCTCCACCACGTCGAGCGGCACGTTGTCCAGCCACTCGTTGGCGATGGCCAGCCCGGTGATGTCGGAGGGCAGGCTGCTGGACCACTCGACCCGCTCGGGCAGCCCCTCCGGCCGGGGGGACAGGTCCACGGCCGTGACGCGCAGCCGGTCGCGCAGCCGTGGCTCGGCGGCGTCGAGCACCTGGGTGACCAGCACGCCCTCGCCCGCGCCGATGTCCACCAGGTCGAGCACGTCAGGTTCGCCCAGTTCGGCGTCCACTTCCGCCAGCAGCGCCAGCACCGCCCCGGCGAAGGCCGCCGAGGCGCTGACCGAGGTGCGGAAGTGGCCTGACGGGCGTTCGCGGAGGTAGAAGCCCTCCTCGCCGTACAGCGCGCGCTCCGTTGCGACGCGCCAGGTGAGCCACATGCCTGGACTATCTCATGACTGGCCGATGATACGCATCGTCATCGAATGACTACTCAACGTCGTCAACTTGCGATAACGTTTACCCATTGTCATCGAGTGATTGCGTTGCGCCATCCCCCAAGTGGCGGAGCACTTCACTCTCGAGCAAGCACCTGCGGCCCAGGCCGCGAAACTGAGAGGAGCCCTCGTGCTGAAGAAGGTCATGGTCGTCACCGGAGCCGTTGCCATGATGTCGCTGGCCGTTCCGGCGCACGCCGACATCACCAACGGCACCGGCGGCGTGATCTCCGGCAACCAAGTGCACGTCCCGATCGTCGCGCCGATCAACGTCTGCGGCAACGCGGTGGCTGTCATCGGCCTCGCGATCGCGGGCTGCAAGGGTGGCGCGAACGCGTACGCGCCCAGTCACCACTGAGCAGGGAAAGAGCCCGGGCCGGCGCAGGCCGCCCCGGGCTCGTCTCCCCGCTGGTCATTCGGCGGATGACCAGTCGGCGCACCTCCAAGAGGTCGCATCGTGCGGGCGTCAGGTCCCGATCCGGGACCTCGGCGCCCGCTGCCATGCGATGAACCCCTCTCCTCATCTCTTCCGACAGGGGGTGCACGTTTTGTATGCCCTTGTCGCTTTTGTCGTTAACTCAACGCGCGGCAAAGCACCGGTCACGCTCTCACTCCTGAGAGGCCGTTACGCTGGTCGGCAGTGCCATCACGGTCGACAGGGGTGAGACGTCATGGACGCAGGTGATCGCCCGGCACGGCTGACCGTCGGCGTGCTCGGGGCAGGCAAGGTCGGTTCGGCCCTCGGCGCCGCGTTGGCGCAGGCGGGACACCGGGTGGTGGCCGCCAGCGGAGTGTCGGACAACTCGCAGCGGTGGGCGGCTGACCGGCTCGGCGTGAAGCCGTCCCGGCCTGATGAGGTGGTGGCGGCGGGCCAGCTCGTCCTGCTCACCGTGCCCGACGACGCGCTGCCCGACCTCGTCAACGGGCTGGCCGCCACCGGGGCCGACCTCCAGGGCAAGATGCTGGTGCACACCAGCGGGGCGTACGGCCTGTCGGTGCTCGACCCGGCGGCCCGGGCCGGGGCGCTGCCGCTCGCGCTGCATCCCGTGATGACGTTCACGGGCCGCGACGACGACCTCAACAAGCTCACCGGCATCTCCTACGGCGTCACGGCCCCGGAGGTGCTGCGCCCGGTCGCCGAGGCCCTGGTGATCGAGATGGGCGGCGAGCCGGTGTGGATCGCCGACGCCGACCGCCCGCTCTACCACGCGGCCCTGGCCGGGGCGGCCAACCACATGGTCACGCTCATCGCGGAGTCGTCCGACCTGTTGCGGGGCATCGGCGTCGAACATCCGGGGCGGATGCTGGGCCCGCTGCTCGGCGCCGCGCTCGACAACGTGCTGCGGCTGGGCATCGCCGGGCTGACCGGCCCCGTCGTGCGCGGTGACGCCGGTACGGTACGCAAGCACGTCGACGCGCTCATCCTGGCGGCTCCCGAGGCGGCCGACGCCTACATCGCGCTGGCCCGGCTCACGGCGGACCGGGCGCTGGCTGCGGGGTTGCTCAAACCGGAGGAGGCGGAGCGGCTGCTCGACGCGCTGGGGGGCAATATATGGACCTGATCGTCGCGTTCGGAGGGCAGTTATGGAGCTGATCGTCGCCAGGAGCCGGGAAGACCTGGTCAAGGCGCGCCGCACGGGGCCGGTGGCGCTGGTCCCCACCATGGGCGCGCTCCATGAGGGCCACAGGTCGCTGATCAGGCAGGCTCGGGTGCGCGCCGATCAGGTTGTGGTCAGCATTTTCGTCAATCCTCTGCAATTTTCTCCTAACGAGGATTTTTCACGCTATCCCCGTACATTTGACGCCGACCTGGATGTGTGCCGGGGCGAGGGCGTGGACGTCGTGTTCCACCCGGCCGTCGAGGACATGTACGCCGCCGACCGGCAGATCAGCATCTCCTCCGGGGAGATGGGCCGGATCGTCGAGGGCGCCTTCAGGCCGGGCCACTTCGACGGCATGCTCACGGTCGTGCTCAAGCTGTTCAACCTGGTCCAGCCCGACCTGGCCGTCTTCGGGCAGAAGGACGCCCAGCAGCTCGCCCTCATCCGCCGCATGGTCGCCGACCTCGACCTGCCCATCGAGATCCTGGGCGCGCCGACCGTACGCGAGCCGGACGGCCTGGCCCTGTCCAGCCGCAACCGCTACCTGTCGGACGACGACCGGCGGGTGGCGCTGGCGCTCTCGCGGGCCCTGCGGGCGGGCGCGGCCCAGCTGACGCCGGGCGAGATCCGGGCGTCGGCGCGGGCGGTGCTCGACGAGGCCGGCCCCGAGCTCGACGTGGACTACCTGGCGCTGGTCGACCCGGCCACGTTCGTCGAAGTGAGCGATTCCTACCAAGGCATGGCCGTGCTGGCGGTGGCCGCCCGCGTGGGCACCACCCGGCTGATCGACAACGTCACCCTCACCTTGAATCCCGCCTGAGGCGGATTACCGTCGGGAGCATGACGGACGAGGAGTTACGGGCCGAGCTGCTCCGGCGCATGGAGATGGACCAGGCGATGCGCCACCCGGCCAAGGGCTTTCCCGGGGACAAGCGGCTCGCGCGCCTCCAGAGGCTCGACGAGGGCAACACCGCCTGGCTGTATTCCGTGGTCGCCAACCGCGGCTGGCCGCTGATCTCCCAGGTGGGGGAGCGGGCGGCGCGGGCGGCCTGGCTCCTGGCGCAGCACGCCACCTCGCCCGAGGTGCAGCGCCTGTTCCACTACGTGATGGCCGACGCGGTGGAGTCGGACGAGGCCTCGTCGCACGACTTCGCGTACCTGGAGGACCGCGTACGCGTGCGCTCCGGCCGCCCCCAGCTCTACGGCACCCAGTTCCACGACGGCGGCGACGGCCTGGAACCCATGCCGATCGAGGACCCGGGCCTGCTCGACGAGCGCCGCAGGGCCATGGGGCTGGAGCCGTTCGCCGAGTACGAAGCCTTCATCAAGAAGACCGAGGGTCTCTGAGCCCCCCGGGGCATGCTCACGCAACGCCAGGCGTTATCGTCATAGTGACGAAATCGCCTCAGTGAGGAGACCCCCAATGAGTGCACCGGCGATTCCCCTCCGTCTGACCGCTCCCGCACCCGGCTGGACCGTAGAGGCGGACGTGGTCGTCGTGGGCTCGGGCATCGCGGGCCTGACCGTGGCCCTGCGCTACGCCGAGCTGGAACCGGCGGCCAAGGTCCTGGTCGTCACCAAGGACGTGCTGTCGTCCGGCTCCACCCGCTGGGCCCAGGGCGGCATCGCCGCCGTGCTCGACCCGCGCGACACCCCCGAGGAGCACCTGAACGACACGCTGGTCGCCGGGGTGGGGCTGTGCGACGTACGGGCGGTGCGCACGTTGGTGACGGAGGGGCCGGGCGCGCTGCGGCGGCTCATGGCGCGCGGCGCCCGCTTCGACCGTACGCCGGACGGCGAGCTCCAGCTCACCAGGGAGGGCGGGCACCACCGGCGCCGGATCGTGCACGCGGGCGGCGACGCCACGGGCGCGGAGGTGCAGCGGGCCCTCATCGAAGCGGTCCGCGCGGCCTCCATCGAGGTGATCGAGCACGCACTGGTGCTCGACCTGCTCAAGGACGCCCGGGGCCGGGCCAGGGGCGTGACCCTGCACGTCATGGGCGAGGGCGCCCGCGACGGGGTGGGCGCGGTGCGCGCCAGGGCGGTGGTGCTGGCCACCGGCGGCATGGGCCAGATCTACGCGGCCACCACCAATCCCGTGGTCTCCACCGGCGACGGCGTGGCGCTCGCCCTGCGGGCCGGGGCGGTGGTGCGGGACATCGAGTTCGTCCAGTTCCACCCGACCGTGCTCTGGCTCGGCGAGGGCTCGACCGGCCAGCAGCCGCTGATCTCCGAGGCGGTCAGGGGCGAGGGCGCCTTCCTGATCGACCACGAGGGCAACCGGTTCATGGAGGGCGCGCACGAGCTGGCCGACCTGGCGCCGCGCGACGTCGTCGCCAAGGCCATCATGCGGACGATGCGCCTGACCGGGCGCGACCACGTGTACCTGGACGGCCGCCACTTCGGCCGCGACAAGTGGGAGTCCCGCTTCCCGACGATCTACGCGGTCTGCCGCGAGCACGGCATCGACCCGGCCACCGAGCCGATCCCGGTCTCGCCGGCGGCCCACTACGCCAGCGGCGGCGTCCGTACGGACCTGCGCGGCCGTACCTCCATCGACGGCCTGTACGCCTGCGGCGAGGTCGCCTGCACGGGCGTGCACGGCGCGAACCGGCTGGCCTCCAACTCCCTGCTCGAAGGCCTCGTCTTCGCCGAGCGCATCGCCGAGGACATCCATGAGGTACGCCCGGCGCCGGGCGAGCCGGTCGCGAACGCGGCCGCCGAGGGGCTGGTGGACCCGAGGGTCAGGGCCAGGATCCAGGCCCACATGAGCACCGGGGCGAGCGTGCTGCGCAGCCGCGAGTCGCTGACCGCCACCGCGCGGGCGCTGCGCGACGCCCGCTGGACCCCCGTCGAGGTGCCGGCCTGCACCGAGTCCTGGGAGACCACGAACCTGCTCACCGTCGCCACCGTGCTCACCGGCGCGGCGGCCGCCAGGCTGGAGACACGCGGTTCACACTGGCGCGAGGACCACGACGAGCGCGACGATCACGAATGGCTGGGCCACCTGGACGTGACCCTGGCAGAGGAGGGCCCCTTCATGACGTACACGCCCCACGGCGACGCGATGCCGCCGCGCCTGGCGCAGGAGCTCACCGCCGCCGGGCTGGACCCGGCCGAGGTGGACGCGCTGATCGACCGCGCGATGGCCGAGGATCTGCAGGAGGCGGGCGACGTGACGAGCCTGGCCACCATCCCCGCCGAGCAGCGCTCGGTGGCCGACGTGGTGGCCCGCAAGGACGGCGTGGTGGCCGGCCTGGCGGTGGCCGAGGCGGTGTTCGTGCGGCTGGGCGCGGCCAGTGCCGAGCGCCGGGCCAAGGACGGCGAGCGGGTCAGGGCCGGCGACGTGCTGATGACGGTCGAGGGCCCGGTGCGCGCGCTGCTGACGGCCGAGCGCACCGCGCTCAACCTGCTCACGCACCTGTCCGGGGTGGCCACGCTGACCGGCAGGTGGGTCGAGGCGATCGACGGCACGGGCGCGCGCGTGCGCGACAGCCGCAAGACGCTGCCGGGGCTGCGCTCGCTGGAGAAGTACGCCGTGCGCTGCGGCGGCGGCGTCAACCACCGGATGTCGCTGTCGGACGCGGCCCTGATCAAGGACAACCACGTGGTGGCCGCCGGTGGGGTGGCCGAGGCGTTCAGGGCGGTCAGGGAGCGCTACCCCGACCTGCCGATCGAGGTGGAGATCGACCGGCTGGACCAGCTCGACCCCGTTCTCGACGAAGGCGCGGAGCTGATCTTGCTGGACAACTTCACGGTTGAGGACACCGCACATGCCGTACATGTCGTGAAAAATCGGGCGAAAAACAGGGTTGCGCTTGAGGCCAGCGGGGGATTGACCTTGGAATCGGCCCGTGATGTAGCGGAAACTGGCGTTGACTACCTTGCGGTAGGCGCGCTGACTCACTCTGCGCCGGCCCTGGACATCGCGTTGGATTTGCGGGGGTAATTGATGCTGCTCACGATCGACGTCGGCAACACGCACACGGTGCTGGGGCTGTTCGAGGGCGAGGACGTCATCGAGCATTGGCGGCTGGCCACGGACGCCCGCCGCACCGCCGACGAGATCGCGGTCGTGCTGCAGGGGTTGCTGACCCAGTCGCCGCTGCTCAAGGGGGCCGACGTCGACGGCATCGCCATTTGCTCCACCGTGCCGAGCGTGCTCAACGAGATGCGCGAGATGTGCCGCCGCTACTACGGCGACGTGACCGCGGTGATCGTGGAGCCGGGCATCCGCACCGGGGTGCCCGTACGCATGGACAACCCCAAAGAGGTCGGCAGCGACCGCATCGTGAACGCGCTGGCCGCCATCGACCAGTACGGCGGCCCCTGCGTCATCGTGGACTTCGGCACCGCGACCTCGTTCGACGCGGTCTCGGCCAAGGGCGAATACGTCGGCGCGGTCACCGCCCCCGGGATCGAGATCTCCGTGGACGCGCTGGCCGCCGCCGGGGCCCAGCTGCACAAGGTGGAGCTCGTCCGGCCGCGCTCGGTGATCGCCAAGAACACGGTCGAGGCGCTGCAGGCCGGCATCATCTACGGCTTCGCCGGCCAGGTGGACGGCATCGTCGAGCGCATGGCGGCCGAGCTGGCCGACGACCCCGACGAGGTGACCGTGGTGGCCACCGGCGGGCACGCGGCGCTGGTCGTGGGCGAGTCGCGGTCGATCGACGTGCACGAGCCGTGGCTCACGCTCATCGGGCTGCGCCTGGTCTACCACCGCAACACCACCTGACAAAGCAAACGAGCGGCCCCCGCTCGGACAGGGGGCCGCTCGCGTCTTCAGACGTCACTCGCTCTCGGCGGTGTAGAGGTACTCCCAGGGGCCGCACTTGCTGGGGTAGTTGCTGTGCGGGCCGATCTGGCACACCTTGGCGCGCAGGCTGTAGACGTCGTGCTCCTGGAAGGAGAACTTCTTGTAGCCCGGGTAGCCGCAGTACTTCTTGTAGTAGACCGGGGACCAGTCGTGGTCGAAGTCGCTGGCCTCGAACTTCACGAACGCGCACTTGCCACCCTGGCCGTACGAGCGGTTGTCCAGGTCGTACAGGCGGCCTCTGACCGAGACCTCGTTGGAGTCGCCCTGGTGGTCCCAGTCGACGCTGACCCGGCCCTCGGCCTTGGCCAGGTGGTACTTGGAGTAGACCGGGCCCCAGTACTCGGAGTAGTCGTCGTGGTCCGACGTGGTGGCGCTGGCGGCCGACGGAAGCGACAGGGCCACGGCGGTGGTGGCGGCGACAGCGAGGAAACCGGTCGCGATCTTCTTCAACATCTTCTCTCCTTGAGCTCCCCTGGGCCGGCTCCCTGCCGGCTCCCCCCTGAGCTCGTGAGATATTGATAGGCGAGGGCTCTTGCAGCGGTCCTGCAGAGAACCGACGAGCCCTTGCAGTTCGCCATATCCCCTACCCTTTGATGTTGTGAGCGACGAACTTCCCGAGCAGATGCGCATCCGGAGGGAGAAGCTCGACCGCCTTCGCAGCGAGGGCGTCGATCCTTACCCGGTGAATTTCCCACGCACGGCGACCAACGCCGAGGTCAGGGAGAAATACCAGGGCCTGGAGCCCGACACCGCCACCGGCGACACGGTCGCGGTCGCGGGGCGCGTCATGCTCAACCGCGTGGGGGGCAAGCTCTGCTTCGCCACGCTCCGCGACGGCGGCGCCGACCTGCAGGTCATGATCTCGCTCGACAAGGTGGGCGAGGAGTCCCTGGCCCGCTGGAAGCGCGACGTCGACCTGGGCGACCACGTGGGCGTGCGCGGCGAGGTCATCACCTCCCGCCGGGGCGAGCTGTCGATCCTGGCCGAGAGCTGGGAGATCACCGCCAAGTGCCTGCGCCCGCTGCCGGAGAAGCACGTCGGCCTCACCGACCCCGAGGCGCGGGTGCGCCAGCGTTACGTCGACCTCATCGTCAACGACGAGGCCAGGAAGATGGCGCGGGTCCGCAGCGCCACGGTGCGCGCGGTGCGCGACTTCTGGCACGAGGAGGGCTACCTCGAGGTCGAGACGCCGATGCTGCAGCCGATCCACGGCGGCGCCACGGCCCGGCCGTTCAAGACCCACATCAACGCCTACGACATGGAGCTCTACCTTCGCATCGCGATCGAGCTCTACCTCAAGCGGCTCGTGGTCGGCGGCATCGAGAAGGTCTTCGAGATCAACCGCAACTTCCGTAACGAGGGCGCGGACTCCACGCACAACCCCGAGTTCACCATGGTCGAGGCCTACGGCACCTACCTCGACTACAACGGCATCGCGGACCTGACCCAGCGGATGTACCAGAAGGCCGTGATGGCCGCCCTGGGCACCTCTGTGGTCGTGCACGAGGGCACCGAGATCGACCTCGGCATCGCCGAGTGGCCCCGCGTCACCCTCTACGACGCGGTCTCGCAGGCCGTGGGCGAGCACATCACCACCTCCACCACCCTGGAGGAGCTGCGCAAGCTGGCCGACCATCGCGAGATCCACTGGGACCCGAAGTGGGGCTCGGGCAAGCTCGTGCAGGAGCTGTTCGAGGCGCTCGTCGAGCACACGCTCGTCCAGCCCACGTTCGTCATGGACTACCCGCTGGAGACCTCGCCGCTGGCCCGCACCCACCGCGACGACCCGCTGCTGACGGAGAAGTGGGACCTCATCGGCTTCGGCACCGAGCTGGGCACCGGCTACTCCGAGCTCAACGACCCGATCGAGCAGCGCCGCCGCCTGGTCGAGCAGTCCCTCCTGGCCGCCGGGGGCGACCTGGAGGCGATGCAGCTCGACGAGGACTTCCTGCAGTCACTCGAATACGCGATGCCGCCGACGGGTGGCATGGGGGCGGGCATCGACCGGATGATCATGGCCTTCACCGGCCGCAACATCCGCGAGACCATCCTGTTCCCGCTGGTCAAGCCCACCCACTAGGGCCGGGGCAGGCGCACCGGCAGCGCGGCCAGGCCGCGCAGCACCACGTTCTCCTTGTACGGCGGCGCCGGGTCGGCCAGCTCCAGCTTGGGCGCCGCCGCGGCCAGGGCGGACAGCGCGATCTCGCCCTCCATCCTGGCCAGCGTGGCGCCGAGGCAGAAGTGGATGCCGAGCCCGAACGCGAGATGCCGGCCGGCCTCCCGGGTGACGTCGAAGCGGTCGGGATCGGGAAAGGCCGCCGGGTCGCGATTGGCCGCGCCTATCACCGCCATCACGAGGGTGCCCTTGGGCACCGGCACGCCGGCCAGCTCCACGTCCTCCATCGCGAGCCTGGAGGTGAGCTGGACCGGCGGGTCGTACCTGAGCACCTCCTCGACCACCTGCTTGGGCCGCTCCGCGGCGTGTGCCAGCAGGCCGTGCCGGGCCAGGTGCAACACCCCGTTGCCGATGAGGTTGACGGTGGTCTCGTGCCCGGCCACGAGCAGCAGCACGCAGGTGGCCAGCAGTTCGCCCTCGGTCAGCTCCCGCACTTGCGTCAGGGCGCTCAGGAGGTCGTCCCCGGGGCGCTCGCGCCTCATCGCGGAGAGCTCGCGGAAGTAGTCGCGAAACTCCCTTCTGGCACGCCCGGTTTCCGATACGAGGTCGTCTGTAAGCATCGGGTCAAGGCCGCGAGCCAGGATCTCGCTCCAGCCGCGGAAGCGCTCCTCGTCCTCCGGAGGCACCCCGAGCATCTCGCTGATGACCATGACCGGCAGCGGGTACGCCAGGCCGGACACGAGATCGGCCTCCTCGGGCAACCCGGCGACCAGCTCGGCGGTGATCGCCTCGATCCGCGGGCGGAGCCGTTCCAGCATGCGCGGGGTGAAGGCCCTGCTCACCAGGGCACGCAGCCTGGTGTGGTCGGGCGGGTCCAGCCACAGGAACGATTCAACGGGCTGACCTGGGTTGTTCCGGTTAGCCTCGGCGGAGCCGCGGCCGAAACGCGGGTCGCGCAGCAGCACCGTACAGAGCTCGTGGGTGGTGGCGACGAGCAGCCCGCCGCGCGTGCGGAAGAGAGGCCCGCGCGCGCTCATCTCGCGATAACGGGCGTACGGATCGCGCAGGAACCCTTTGTCGAACGGGTCGAAACCCAGGACGTCCGCCGCGCTCATCGACGCTGGATCCGGAGCTGGGGAGGGCTCGACGAGATCACTCATCGGGCGACGCACGGTGCCGACATATCGCGAGTACGTCACATATTTCGGATCATGTCAATAGTGCTCGTCAAGGGTGGAGATTGTCATGCTTGACGACCTTTCCAGGATGCGTTTACCGTCTGCGAGGAGCAACTTGGCCGGGTCGATCGGTCCAAGTTCTGCTGTTGGGGGGGAGGGCTCCCGATGGATGTGCTCACTGAAGGTGTTGAGCTGAGCCATGCGGACCTTGCGTTGCTGGCGGAGCTGGCCAAGGGGGTCACGGTCGACCGGGTGGGGAGACGACTGGATATCAGCGGGCGGACGGTACGCCGGAGGTTGCGAGGCATCTGCGACCGCATCGGCGTGGCCACGGCGATCGAGGCGGTGGCCTGGGCCGCCCGCCGCCAGTTGATCTAGCGACGGGCGGTGCCGGGGCTCAGTCAGCGATGCGTACGGCGCCGGCGAACGGCCGCCGGGCGATCGAGGCGATGCGGACGACGTCACCGGTCTGCGGCGCGTGCACCATCATGCCGCCGCCGAGGTAGATGCCCACGTGGTGCAGGTCGTTGTAGAAGAAGACCAGGTCACCCGGCCGCAGCTCCTCGCGCGAGATGTGCCTGCCGGCGGTCCACTGGCTGCCCGTGTAGTGCGGCAGGGAGATGCCCACCTGCTGGTAGGCCGCCATCACCAGGCCCGAGCAGTCGTAGGAGTTCGGGCCCTCGGCGCCCCAGACGTACGGCTTGAGCTGCTGCGTGAGCGCCCAGCGGGCGGCCTGCGCCGCCTTGCCGCCGCCGATGATCGGCAGGTTCACGCGCACCGCCCGCGTGCCGGGCCGTCCGGCCTCGCCCAGCGCCCGCTGGAACAGGTTGCTCTCGACCCTGGTGACCAGCTTCGTGATCTTGTCGCGCTTGGTGTCGAGCTCGGAGACCAGCTTCTGGACCTCCTCGATGCGCGTCTTGGCGCCAGCCCTGGCGCGCTCGGCGGCCTCCCTGGCCCTGGCGACCTGGTTGACCTCCTCGCCCTGCTGCTGTTCGAGCACGTATGTGGTGGCGGCGCGGTCGAGGAAGGTGTCGGGGTCCTCGGAGGTGGCGAACGCCAGCGCCTTGCCCAGACCACCGGTGATGTAGGCGTTCTCGGCGAGCAGGGCGGCCTTGGCGCGCTTGGCCTCGAGATCGGCCTCACTGGTCGCCAGCGTCTTCTGCGCGGCCTCAGAGGCCTTCTTGGCGGTCTTGAGCTTCTCCCGCTGGCCGTTGTACTCCTCGGACAGCGTCTCGATCTCCGTGTGCATCTTCTCGACCTGCTTGGCCAGGTCCTGGAGCGACGGTTTGGGGTCCGCGGACGCCGAACCGACGGGGATGGCTATCAGCAGCGCGGCGATTGTGACACTCACCACACCGAAGCGGCGCGGTCGCCGGGCCCGTTCCGGAGGGCGGGCGTGCTTGCCCGCCGCCTTCCCCCCACGGTTGAGCGTGAGCTCCACCAACCAGCTCCTCTCATAGACGCCTACCGGGTTAGCTGACGGGTTCGGGCCGGAGCAGCCCTACCGAATGATTCGGATTCACCCCAGTGGTGGCGTCGGGTGACGCCACCGGCGGGTCCCCGGCTCCCCTCGCGGGGATTGGGCGTGTCCCCCTCGTCGCGATACGCGGGGAACATCGTCGCAGGACACTAATGCACTCCGGGTTCGTGCTCAACCAGAACTGCCGAGTCTGTAGAGGTTTCACAACCGAAGGGTCACAAGGTGATCTCGTGCACGCTCGTGCAGAACCGACTTTATGTCCTGTTTGCCGTCGATGCGGCCGAATGCAGAGATCCGCGGGGTGCGTGCCTGCATGGCCACGGGATGTAACAGGATGAGCCCACAGATGGGAGTTAGGGCTGAGCCGTAATGACATCTGTACTCTGGAGAGCCATGGAGCAGGTGGCCGAACTGACAGTGCCCGAGACCGCGGTGGTGGTCCGGCGTGCCCGCACGCCCGACGTGCGGACGGTCAGGCGCCTGGTGGACACCTACGCGGGCGCGGGACCGCGGCTCCTGGAGAAGGCCACGGTGACCCTGTACGAGGACGTACAGGAGTTCTGGGTGGCCGAGCTGGGCGGACAGGTCGTCGGCTGCGGCGCACTCCACGTGCTCTGGGAGGACCTCGCCGAGGTCCGCACCGTTGCCGTGGACCCCGAGTGCCGGGGGATGGGCGTCGGCCATCGGATCGTCTCAGCTCTCATACAGCAGGCGAAGGATCTGGGTCTGCGGCGTGTATTCTGCCTGACTTTTGAGGTCGACTTCTTCGCGAGGCATGGCTTTCGCCCGATTCAGGGCACACCGGTCTCCCCTGAGGTGTACGCCGAACTGCTGGCCTCGTACGACGAGGGTGTGGCGGAGTTCCTCGACCTGGAACACGTCAAACCGAACACCCTGGGCAACACCCGCATGCTGCTCCATCTGACATCGGGTGACGCGGACCTTGACCAGATGGAAAGGTGATTGTTGATACCTATGTCGATACGTTGGGCAGCACAGGCATGTGTCCTGACACGTGCCACATGCGCACTCGAAGCGAGGTGACACGGTGAGCACCGGACAGCCGCCGTATCCACAGGACGAATCCGGCGAAAATTCTGCGCCTGCCACCCCCTACGGGCAGCAGAACACGGGCCGCCACCCCGGCGAGCCCGACCCCGACGTCACTGTGGTCGGCTACCGGGCGGACGATGCCTACGGGCAGCAGCCCCAGTACGGCCAGCAAGGCTATGGCCAGCAACAGGGCTACGGCCAGCAACCTCAGTACGGCCAGCAGCACGGCTACGGCCAGCAGCAGCCGCAATATGGCCAGCAGGGCTACGGACAGCAACAGCCGTCCCAGCCCGGCTACGGCCAGCAGGGCTATGACCAGCAGCAGGGTTACGGTCAGCAGCAGCAGCAGCAGCCGTCCCAGCCTGACTACGGTCAGCAGGGTTACGGCCAGCAGCAGGGTTACGGTCAGCAGCCGCAGTCGGGCCAGCAGCCGCAGTACGGTCAGCAGCAGGGTTACGGTCAGCAGGGTTACGGGCAGCAGCAGCCGTCCCAGCCCGACTACGGTCAGCAGCAGGGCTACGGCCAGCAGCAACAGCCGTCCCAGCCGTCCCAGCCGGACTATGGCCAGCAGGGCTACGGCCAGCAGCCGTCCCAGCCTGACTACGGCCAGCAGCACGGCTACGGTCAGCAGCCGCAGTCGGGCCAGCAGCCGCAGTACGGTCAGCAGCAGGGGTACGGCCAGCAGGGTTACGGGCAGCAGCAGCCGTCCCAGCCCGACTACGGTCAGCAGGGCTACGGCCAGCAGCCCGGCTACGGGCAGCAGCCCCAGTCCCAGCCTGACTACGGTCAGCAGCAGGGCTACGGGCAGCAGCAGTCCCAGCCCGGCTACGCCCAGCCCGGCTACGGCCAGCAGCAGTACGGTGACCAGCAGCAGTACGGCCAGGCCTACGGGCAGCAGCCCCAGGCCTACGGTCAGGGCGGTTACGGGCAGCAGCCCGGTTACGGCCAGCCCTACGGCCAGCCGGTCGGCGTCCAGCCGCCCGGGGCGCCGGCGCCGCTGGCGGAGTGGTGGCAGCGGCTGGTGGCCAGGATCATCGACGGTGTCATCTTCGGCATCGTGCTTTTCCTGGTGCAGCTGGTCCTCACCCCGCTGTATCCCTCCTACAGCTCGATCACCGGGATCACCAGCGGCCTCACCTTCGGGCTCCTGTACTACCTCGTGGTCTCGATCGTCGCGACCCTGATCTACGTCGCCTACGACTTCCTCCTGGTCAAGATGAAGGGCCAGACGGTCGGCAAGATGGTGATGGGCATCAAGGTCGTCCAGATCGGCGGGCACGTGCAGCCGGAGGGCCTGCCGACCGACGTGTCGCTCAAGCGGGCGCTCGTGACGGTGGGCGGCTACATCCTCTACTGGGTGCCTCTGCTCGGCCCCCTGCTCGCCGCGGTGATCTACGCCCTCAACGGCGCATCGCAGCTCTGGGACAAGCCGCTGCACCTGACCTTCGCGGACAAGTTCGCGAAGACCGTGGTGGTGAAGATCAAGTAGTCCTCTGCACACACAAAAACAGGGGCCGGCTTCCCGCCGGCCCCTGTGTTTTGTCCACGTGCCCGTACCAGAATGGAGATCCAAGCCGCCGATGACGCGAGGTGGGAAGTTATGGCCGGGACGGTCCCGCGGCCGGACGCGCCGCCCGCGGAATGGTGGGAACGGCTGGCCGCCCGGCTGATTGAAGCACTCGTCTTCGGGGTCTTCTATTACATTCTGTTCATCGCGCTGTGGGGCATCTTCCGAACTGTCGGGATGATGGAGGTGTTCGAGGGGCGGCTCCCGGGCGTGTTCGCGTGGCTGGTGGCCGGGCTGGGTTATGCGGGCTACGACTGGTGGGCGCATTCCCGGTACGGGCGGACGTTCGGTAAGGCGATCATGAAGATTCGCCTGGCGCCGGGTGACCTGCCGTCCCGCGCACTGCTCAAACGAGCCATGGTCTATCCCGCCCCCGTGATGCTGATGGGCATTCCGGTCGCCAATCTGCTGGCGGGAATGTTGCTCTTCGGCGTCGGGCTGCTCATCCTGATCGACAAGCCGCTGGAGCGGGGTCCGCACGACCGGCTGGCCGGTACGCGGGTGGTAAAAGATCTTCGCTGAGCCATCCGTACCTGGGCAGATGCCTGGCGGGTGCCTTTTCGCAAAATTTTCGCTTGATCCGGTAAGGAGCCTGGAGAGACTGGCATTAGGCTATGGGGCGTCCGGGTTGCCGGATGTTGGCGCCCCTGCGACGCGCAGGGCATCTGTGTGCCGCTATGGTCGGGTGCGGGCGGTAGTCGCCTGCGCTGTCATGAGGAGCCGGGCTCACCGGCCGCGCTCCCAGCGCATAATGCGCCCCCGAAACCCCGCTAGCCGTGGAGGCGAGGACGAATGGAAGCCCTTACAGACGTATTGTCAGCGCTCATCCCCCCTGTGGTGGTGGGCGGCGCCTTCATCTTTGGCGTAGTGAAGTTGGTCCGGTCGGAGGCCCTGGGAGGCCGTCGAAACCGCGAGGATCAGCCCGAGAGCCAGAACTGATCGGCTAGTCAGCCGAATCCCCGTAGCGCTGAATTGTCTCCACGCCTTTCCGGGTATATGTTTGGGCAGGCGAATGAAACAATGCTCCGCGAAAGGATTGCGTAGATGGCCAAGCAGATCCAGGAGATTCTCATCGATGACCTCGATGGGGGCGAGGCCAATGAGACGGTCAGCTTCGCTATTGACGGCTCCTCCTATGAGATTGACCTCAGCGACCTTAACGCGAAGAAGCTGAGGGACGCTCTCACGCCTTTCGTGCAGCATGCGCGCAGGGCGGGCGCCGTATCCACGCGTCGCCGTGGCCGCGGCGGCAACCGTGCGATGAGCCGCGAGAAGAGCTCGGAGATCCGGCAGTGGGCCAAGGCTCACGGCCTGCCGGTCAGCGAGCGCGGCCGCATCGCCTCCACCGTCGTGGAGAAGTACGAAGCTGCTCACTAAGGAGCCGGCTCTCGACCATGCGCTTATGATGTTCGCCTTGGACCCCGGCGGCCGCCATAAGCGCATGATCGTTTCTGGGGTGTTCCCGAAACCGGGATCCTCCCGGATGTTGATCTCCTGGGCCCCATATGCGGGCGTTTTGGGCACACGTTCCTGCCCACCCCGGCACTGATTCACCGGGCGGTGCCAGATATGCGATGGCGCCATGCTCCGTGCGGCCGAATGCCGTGTGGTGTGCCCACACCGCATTCAACGAACACCCGGCACGCGCGGCATGGCCTTCCCCGCCGCGCATTGCCATGAGGCGGCGACATTGGCTCGCCGCGACGGGTGGGCACCGCCCCCATCCAACCGCGCCCATGGAACGGGCCATCGCGAAAATCGCGGGCGCGGTTAACCCGGCGGCGATCCTCACTCGCTGTAACGCTTTTGCGAGATCTCCATGGGCGGCCGGCCGCCCAAACCCGCCTGTGCGGAAGCGTCGCCTCGCTCGGCGGGTTGCGGTGGACGCGGGGTATAACGGCCGCCGGGAGCGGGGCATAACCCGCAAGTATGAGCATCCCTCGCACAATGTCGCTTCCCGGGGCACCGGTGCACAATCTTCGACCCCTCAGAGTGCGATTGCCACGCAACTGCAAGAGTGAGGAGAGTCCCGGAATCCCGCCGCCGCCCGGGGATGGCGTCTCATGATGCGGGATGGATCCGGTAACCGGGCTGACCGGATGCCGGATTACCGATTACCGTGTGTACCGTATGTGTCCCGCCGTACGGATGTGCGGTCCGTACCGTGTTGTGCTCAGGGCGTAGCGCGCTCGCTTGGCCAAGCATTGCGGTGGGACATAGGATGATTAGGTATCAAGATACGGGCGCGGCATCTGAGATGCATGGGAGAACAGGCGTCCCCGCGCCGGCTTCACGCCCGGCGTCCGATGGCCGGCCCGTGCGGACCCGTGTGCGCCGCGGGCGGCAATTTACAGCCGCTTCCGCGAAGGGTCCTAAACATCGTTCGCTTGCGGCGTATCGGGAACATGTCACCCCCGAACAGTAGTTGGATGGAGGGTGAACGCCCTGCTCTCGGGGAACGTGTCTGCTATAGAGCGTGTCAGCGGCGAGTGGGCACGGTTCGCCGAGCCAGGGCTAGCATGCGGGAGGACGGGACCGGATTTACCGGCCTGACTGACCGCTCTGTGAGGAGCGACGAGATGTTCGAGAGGTTCACCGACCGAGCGAGGCGTGTTGTCGTCTTGGCCCAAGAAGAGGCCAGGATGCTCAACCACAACTACATCGGCACTGAGCACATTCTTCTTGGTTTGATCCATGAAGGTGAGGGCGTAGCCGCCAAGGCTCTGGAGAGCCTCGGCATCAGCCTTGAGGGTGTGCGCCAGCAGGTCGAGGAGATCATCGGCCAGGGCCAGTCGGCTCCGTCGGGGCACATTCCGTTCACCCCGCGGGCCAAGAAGGTCCTCGAGCTGTCGCTCCGTGAGGCTTTGCAGCTGGGTCACAACTACATCGGCACCGAGCACATCCTGCTCGGGCTCATCCGCGAGGGTGAGGGTGTGGCGGCCCAGGTGCTGGTCAAGCTTGGAGCTGATCTCAACCGTGTCAGGCAGCAGGTCATCCAGCTGCTGCACGGTTACCAGGGCAAGGAGCCTGCCGCGGCGGGCGGGCCGCAGGAGTCGGCCCCGTCGACCTCCCTGGTGCTCGACCAGTTCGGCCGCAACCTGACCCAGGCCGCCCGCGAGGGCAAGCTGGATCCGGTCATCGGCCGCGAGAAGGAGATCGAGCGGGTCATGCAGGTCCTCTCCCGGAGGACCAAGAACAACCCGGTTCTCATCGGCGAGCCCGGCGTCGGCAAGACCGCCGTCGTGGAGGGCCTGTCCCAGAAGATCGTCAGGGGCGAGGTGCCCGAGACGCTGAAGGACAAGCAGCTCTACACGCTTGACCTCGGTGCCCTGGTCGCCGGCTCGCGCTACCGCGGTGACTTCGAGGAGCGCCTGAAGAAGGTGCTCAAGGAGATCCGCACGCGCGGCGACATCATCCTGTTCATCGACGAGCTGCACACGCTCGTGGGTGCGGGCGCCGCCGAGGGCGCGATCGACGCCGCCAGCATCCTCAAGCCGATGCTGGCCCGCGGCGAGCTGCAGACGATCGGCGCGACGACGCTCGACGAGTACCGCAAGTACTTGGAGAAGGACGCGGCGCTGGAGCGGCGCTTCCAGCCGATCCAGGTGGCCGAGCCCAGCCTCAGCCACACGATCGAGATCCTCAAGGGTCTGCGCGACCGCTACGAGGCGCACCACCGCGTGTCGATCACCGACGACGCCCTGGTGGCCGCCGCGCAGCTGGCCGACCGCTACATCAGCGACCGCTACCTGCCCGACAAGGCGATCGACCTCATCGACGAGGCCGGTTCCCGGATGCGCATCCGCAGGATGACCGCTCCGCCGGACCTGCGCGAATACGACGAGAAGATCGCCAACGTCCGTCGCGACAAGGAGTCCGCGATCGACGCGCAGGACTTCGAGAAGGCCGCTGCCCTCCGTGACCAGGAGAAGCAGCTCCAGCTCAAGCGCGAGCGGCGGGAGAAGGAGTGGAAGGCCGGCGACATGGATGTCGTGGCCGAGGTCACTCAGGAGCTCATCGCCGAGGTTCTGGCGACCGCCACCGGCATCCCGGTCTTCAAGCTGACCGAGGAGGAGTCGCAGCGCCTGCTCCGCATGGAGGACGAGCTGCACAAGCGGATCAT